>CAUJFR010000309.1 GCA_963169885.1 Bacteroidota bacterium | reverse complement strand
ATCATAGGGAAGGTCAATTTCAAAACTGGTATTGAGTTGCCCCTGCGTCAGGCTGGTATACTGCTGCACGGTGCTGGGATTCACATTGTCATTCAGCTTTTTTTCAAGTTTCATTGTACCATAACCATTCACCACTACTTCTTCCGCCATGGCTTTATTATCGGCATAGGATTGCACAATATTCCGGTTCGCATTGCTCATACTGGCCCTTCGTTCCAGGTCGGTATAAATGCCCGGCACATAGAGTTGCAGGTACCAGGGCGTGAGTAAGGGCGCTGTTACTCCAAAATTGGGTGTACCTGTGCTCAGGGTGAGTTTTGTTTTTTTCCAGTCCACCCCGGTGGTCTGGGTCAGTGAGGCTTTATAGACCATTTTAACCTTATTGGTCTTTGAATTCACCCGTACATCATATACGGCTACCCAACCCGCATTATTGGTGTAATAAGATAACTGTAATGGAATCTCCCCGGCTTTTTTACACATCACCTGCAGGATCACCTGGCCGTAAGGACGTTGTTTGACCGGGGCAACGGCTGTCATCAACGCAATCCGTTTACGGATCTCGGCGATCCGGACATTGGCCTGGGTAATCAGCTGACGGTTATTGAACATGTTATTTTTAATCTTCTCGATCCGGGCCGTATAATACTCTACCAGTTTCAGTAATTCTTCGCCCGACAAAGTCTTTTCCCCGATATGACTCAGGGAACCTTCAATCATGGATCCGGTCTTGGTGAGCACTTCCTGATCTACCTGTACCAGGTTGTCCAGCCGGCTTATTTCTTTATTCATTAAAAGGATACTGTCTTCCAGCCGTTCTACATCCCGGTTTTTTACAGCCGGGGGCAGGGTTGGGTAAAACACGCTGTACCGCTGTGAGAGTAAGGCCACATCTTCGGGTACACTCACCTGCAGACTATTCAGATCCGCACTGGTACTGAGCTGACTGATAACAATGATTTTAGTATTCCCATCCACCCGGGCCTTGGTTTCATGGGTAAGTTCGGCCCCATAACCAAAGTAGACGGTGGCATTATTGATGGTGGCATCCACCCGAACCGTATCGGTGGGGAGGCCCTGGGCGTTTAAAAGGGTGCCGGAAAGAAGCAACCCGGTGAGGGTTATAAGTTTGTTCATGACTGCTTTATTTTTTTCAACAGATGCGGAAAGGCCGGTTCTTACATAAACAGTTCCTTATTTTTGTCACCCCCTGCCGGGGATAGCTTTATAACTGCCGGGCGGGGACTTATATATGGCGAAAACAGCAGGTTCCGAAACTCCAATGATGCAGCAGCACCGGGCTATTAAACAGAAATACCCGGATGCGATTCTATTATTCAGGGTCGGGGATTTTTACGAAACCTTTGGGCAGGATGCCGTTTTAGCTTCTCGTATCCTGGGCATTACGCTGACCAAACGAAACAATGGAGCCGCGTCTTCTGCTGAACTGGCCGGTTTTCCCCACCACTCCCTTGACACCTATCTACATAAGCTGGTTAAAGCCGGTCACCGGGTGGCCATCTGTGATCAACTGGAAGATCCCAAACTCGCAAAGGGCATTGTGAAAAGAGGGGTAACTGATATGGTAACGCCTGGAACCACAGTCAATGATAAACTGCTCGAACATCATAGCAATAATTTCCTGGCAGCGATACACTTTGCCGAAAACGAACAGTTTGGTCTGGCTTTTCTCGATATCTCTACCGGTGAGTTTTTTACGGCTGAAGGGGATCGAGAATATGCCGATAAACTGATCCAGAGTTTCAAACCGGCTGAAGTGGTATTCCAGCGTCATCAGCAAAAGAAGTTTAAAGAATATTTCAATAACAAAGTCTATACCTACACGCTTGACGAATGGATTTTTGATGCCGGCTATGCCAGCGATACGCTGCTGAAACATTTCCAGACGCATTCCCTGAAAGGATTCGGTGTGGATGAAATGAAAAACGGATTAACAGCTGCCGGGGCCATCATCCATTATCTGAAAGATACCGAGCATCCGAATCTTCAGCATATCGTTTCCCTCCAACGGATCGACCGGGATGATTTTCTCTGGATGGATCGTTTTACCATCCGTAACCTGGAACTGGTATATGGAAGCCATGAAGGCAATCATACCCTGCTGGGGGTGCTTGATAATACAGTATCCCCGATGGGTGCCCGGTTGCTGAAACGATGGATTGTTTTCCCCTTAAAAGATATTCAGAAGATCAATGAGCGGCTCGACACAGTGGAATTCCTGATCCGTGAAACCGAACTCCGGAACAAACTTACCCAACCCATCAAACAATGCGGGGATATAGAACGGCTGGTTTCAAAAATCCCGATGAAGAAAATCAATCCGCGTGAAGTGATGCAACTGGCCCGCGGATTAAAACTGGTGGAAACGATCAAGCAACTTTGTCTGGCCTGCAAGAATGAATACCTGAAAAGACTGGGCGATGCCCTGAATCCCTGTCCTTATATTGCTGATAAAATTTTTAAAGAGATCAATGAAAATCCGCCGGCACTGGCCGCCAAGGGCGGAGTCATCGGAGATGGTGTCCATCCCGAACTCGATGAACTGAGACAGATCGCTTATAGTGGCAAGGAGTACCTGACCCGGCTTCAGGTGAAGGAAGCCGAACGTACCGGGATCGCCTCCCTCAAGATCGGTTTTAATAATGTGTTTGGCTATTACCTGGAAGTCACCAATTCGCAGAAAAACAAAGTTCCCCCCGAGTGGATCCGCAAACAGACCCTGGCCAATGCGGAACGGTATATCACACCGGAACTGAAAGAATATGAGGAAAAAATTACCGGGGCGGAGGAAAAGATCTTACGGATTGAAGCCGAATTGTATGATGCCCTGCTCAATGAATTGTTTGATTACCTGGCACCGGTTCAAACCAATGGCAACCTGCTGGCCATTATGGATTGCCTGGCCTGTCATGCCCACAATGCCATCCAATACCACTATAAAAAGCCGGTACTGCATACCGGTGATGAATGGATCGTGAAGGAGGGACGGCACCCGGTGATAGAACGTAATTTGCCGGTGGGCGAAACCTATATCAGCAATGATGTGGAACTGAATAAAAACAACCAGCAGATCATCATCCTGACGGGTCCTAATATGAGTGGTAAGTCGGCCTTACTCCGGCAAACCGCCCTGATTACCCTGATGGCCCATACCGGAAGTTTTGTACCGGCTGCCGAAGCCCGTCTGCCCCTGACCGATAAGATATTTACCCGGGTGGGGGCGTCCGATAACCTGTCGGGAGGCGAGTCCACGTTTATGGTGGAAATGAATGAGACGGCCTCCATCATTAATAATCTTACCTCCCGCAGCCTGATCCTGCTGGATGAGATTGGCCGGGGTACATCGACTTACGATGGTATTTCAATAGCCTGGAGCATTGCGGAGTATTTGCATAATTCCCCGCATCAACCTATTACGCTGTTTGCCACGCACTATCATGAACTCAATGAACTGGAGGAAAAATGTCCCCGGATCAAAAATTTTCATGTCACCAATAAGGAAGTCGGCAATAAAATCATTTTCCTGCGTAAACTGGCCCGTGGGGGCAGCACGCACAGTTTTGGTATCCACGTGGCTAAAATGGCCGGGATGCCCCCTGCCCTGCTCGACCGGGCCAATGAGATCCTTGGGCAATTGGAAACCAAACATGTGCAGGAAGACACCGGGGAGGCGCTGAAGAAAATCAGTACCCCGAAAATGCAGTTATCGATCTTCGATGCCCATAGCGAAACCTTTGATGAAATCCGCCGGATGCTGGAAGAAACGGATATTAACCGCCTCACTCCCGTAGAAGCTTTATTGAAGCTGCAGGAAATAAAAAATCACCTGAAATAAACAGTTTACCCACAGGGTTTTAGCTTATTTTGTAAAAATATTGCCCATTCAAAAAAATCCTTATTTTTACCCCAAATAACGTAATCATGAAATTGATGAAACTAACTGCTTTACCCCTGTTCATGGTCGCTTCACTGTTTATGATTTCTTCCTGTGAATCGGACGCTGAACTGAAAAGAACTTCAGATTTTTCCAAAACCGGTATTCCAATGACCGGCGCTCAGGAAACTCCTGCGGTTACTTCTGCTGCGCTGGGTACACTGGATGTATCTTATACCCGTAGCTCAAAGATTCTTACTTACTCTTTTAATTGGTCTGGTTTAACCGGATCTGTGACAGCTGCCCATATTCACGGATTGGCTCCTACCGGTTTTGCCGCAGGGGTTGTTCAGACCTTTTCTACTTCCGCTATCACCCGCTGTGCTACAGTCAGCAATACTTCCTGTGGTTCCTATAAGGGATCAATGTTAGTAGATGACGTGGTGGTAAAAGAACAAGACCTGTTGAATGGGGTTTATTATGTAAATCTGCATACGGCTGCATTCCCGGGTGGCGAAATCCGCGGACAAATTCGTTTTCAGTAACTGACTAACTATATTTTTAAAAAACCGGTCCGCAGTTACGGACCGGTTTTTTTATTTCACTTCAAACCAGAGTGGTGTGGCATCATTCCAATCCCCGTTATAATTTACCAACAGCTCCTCCCCGGCTTTAACGGGCCTTATTGTGGTTATGCTGATAAGCTGATGTTCATAGTCCATTCCATACTCACAATTACTCGTATACGAATGATTATATACCGGTACATAACCCATAGCCATACAGCATTGATCCTTGTTATCGCCCCATTCAAAAATATAATCATGCAGCAGGGTCTGATCCAGCAGTTTCCGTTCCTCCATACTCATGACCACTACGGGCGATACTTCCACCATCACTCCTTCTTCAATATCCTCCGAAGTGTATACACCCCTGCCCCGGGTTTCTGTCGGGGCAATAAATAAAAAAGGCAATATCATATGCTACTGGTTTTTACCAGTACGAAGTACGGCAATATTCAATCCTCAACAAACGGGTAATTTTCACAGCAGATTTGACAGGGCCGTATGCGCCCCCCTTCGTATTTTTGGTCCATGTCACTGGAACTGGAACATCCCACTTTACTGGAACAGTTTGAATCCGTTATTCAGACCGAAGACCGGCTGAAGATCCGTGATTTCCTGGATGACCAGAATATCAGTGATGTCGCCTTCCTGGTACATGAATTTCCTGATTTCCAGAGCCAGATTGTGGCCAATATGTCGGTACACCGGGCCGCCAGTGTATTCAAAATCCTGGATCTCTCTATTCAGAAATCAGTGATCCGTGATCTGCCGGCCAATACAACGGCCAACCTGTTGAATGAACTGCCGGCGGATGACCGTACCGATTTCCTGGAAGAGCTGCCCAGTAATGTAGTACGTGAACTGATCAAATTACTGGATCCGGATGAGCGGAAAGTAACGTTATCCCTGCTTGGCTATCCCGAAAACAGTATCGGGCGGCTGATGACTCCTGATTATGTATATGTTTATCCATGGAATACAATTGAAGAGGTCTTCAGTACGATCCGGAAATTCGGAAAGGACAGTGAGACCATCAATGTGATCTATGTGATCAATGACAAAGGAGAATTGCTGGATGATATCCGGATCCGTGAATTCATTCTGAATCCACCGGATAAAAAGGTAGCCGAACTGATGGATGAACGTTTTATCGCCCTCCTTCCGGAAAATGACCAGGAAACCGCCGCGGAAGTATTTAAAATGAATAACCGGGTAGCCCTGCCCGTTGTCAGTAAAAGCAATAAGCTGCTCGGCATTGTAACCATCGATGATATTCTTTGGGTTACCCAGGAAGAGTTCAGTGAGGACATGCAGAAAATGGGAGGTACAGCAGCGTTGAATGAACCCTACCTGGAAATTCCGATTCTGAAACTCTTCAAAAAAAGGGTCGTATGGCTCGTGGTGCTGTTTTTGGGAGAGCTGCTGACCGCCACGGCCATGGCTTTCTTTGAGGATGAAATAAAAAAAGCCGTTGTACTGGCCTTATTTGTTCCCCTGATTATTTCCAGCGGGGGTAACAGCGGTTCTCAAGCCTCCACCCTGATTATACAGGCTATGGCTATTGGTGAAATCACGATCAAAGACTGGTGGCGGGTTATGCGGCGGGAAATCATTTCCGGATTACTCCTGGGCGCCGTACTGGGCCTCATCGGTTTCCTGCGGATCTATGCCTGGCATTCTTTTGACCCGGCACTCTATGGAATTTACTGGTGGCAGATCGGGGTTACCGTTTCCGTAACACTCCTCGGTGTAGTTCTCTGGGGCACCCTTTCCGGTAGTATGCTCCCCCTCCTGCTTAAAAGACTTGGCGCCGACCCTGCCGTCAGTTCTGCCCCCTTTGTGGCCACGCTGGTGGATGTAACCGGACTGATTATTTACTTTTCGGTGGCCTATGCCATGTTAAGCGGGAGTCTTCTTTAATACGTTAAGTTTTTGACGTCTACAATTAAATTCGCACCTTTACACTTATGCAGGCAGTCAAACGTTTGCATGTTTAGAAATCGATACTATTGACGCAAAAAACCATCAAACTTTATGTGTGGAATCGTTGGCTATACCGGGCCCAGGGAAGCATATCCCATAATTATCAAAGGACTGAAAAGACTGGAGTACCGCGGTTACGACAGTACCGGCGTAGCCCTTCAAAACGGCGGACTCAATGTTTATAAGAAAAAAGGTAAGGTAGCCGAACTGGAAGATAGTATCATAGGAAAAAATCTGCATTCTCATATTGGAATCGGTCATACCCGCTGGGCCACCCATGGCGAACCGAGTGACCGGAATGCGCACCCCCATCAATCTTCGTCCGGTCAGCTGGCCATGATCCATAACGGGATCATTGAAAATTATAATCAGCTCAAACAGGAACTGATCAACAAAGGCTATACATTTTCCAGCGATACTGATACAGAAGTACTCCTCAACTTTATTGAAGAAATTAAAAAAAACAATGATTGTTCATTGGAAGAAGCCGTACGGGTGGCTTTGAAACGGGTTACCGGGGCTTATGTGATACTGCTGATGTCTGCTGACGATCCGGAAACTATAATTGCAGCACGAAAAGGAAGTCCGTTGGTTATAGGTGTGGGAAAAGGAGAACATTTCCTGGGTTCCGATGCAAGCCCGATGCTCGAGTACACCAAAGAAGTGGTTTATGTAAATGATTATGAACTGGCGATCGTGAAGCCGGATGAACTGGTTTTAAAAAACCTCGGGAATGAGAAACTGACTCCTTATGTGCAGAGGCTGGATATAGAGCTGGCTGCGATTGAAAAAGGCGGATATGAACATTTTATGCTGAAAGAAATTTTCGAACAACCGCAAACGGTTTATGATTGCCTGAGGGGCAGGCTGGATGCGGTTGAAGGTACCATTACCATGAGTGGTATTCAGCAGTATGCCGAACAGATTATGAATGCCAACCGGATCGTGATGGTGGCCTGTGGGACCAGCTGGCACGCCGGACTGGTGGCAGAATATATTTTTGAAGAACTCTGCCGCATAAATGTAGAAGTGGAATATGCTTCTGAATTCAGGTACCGCAACCCGGTCATCAATAAAGGAGATGTCATCATTGCCATATCACAGAGCGGAGAAACAGCCGATACCCTGGTAGCCATTGAAAATGCCAAAAGCAATGGCGCAATCATACTGGGTGTGGTGAATGTAGTGGGCTCCTCTATCGCGCGGATGAGCCATGCCGGTGCCTATACCCACGCCGGTCCTGAAATCGGTGTAGCCAGTACCAAGGCCTTTACTGCTCAGCTGGCTGTGCTGACCATGATTGCCCTGAAGATCGGGTATATGAAAGGAACGATTACTCAAAAAAGATATATGAACCTGCTGAAAGAACTGCAGGAAATTCCGGAGAAAGTAGCCTGGACGCTAAAACACAGCGATAATATCAAAGCCCTGGCGGAGAAATACAAAGATGCCCATGATTTCCTGTATCTAGGCCGGGGGTATAATTTCCCCGTTGCCCTGGAAGGTGCACTAAAACTAAAAGAGATTTCCTATATACATGCGGAAGGTTATCCTGCTGCCGAAATGAAGCATGGTCCCATTGCATTGGTGGATGAAAATCTGCCGGTGGTTTTTGTAGCCACCAAAGACAGTTTTCACGAAAAAGTGGTGAGCAATATGCAGGAGATCAAGGCCCGTAAAGGACGGGTGATTTCCGTGATCACTGAAGGAGATGAAACCTCCGCCTCGCTGTCAGAAGATGTGATGGTGGTTCCTGAAGCCGATGAAATCCTGGCACCGATGCTGAGTGTCATTCCGCTCCAGTTACTGGCCTACTACATCGGACTGGCCCGCGGCTGTGATGTGGACAAACCCCGTAACCTCGCCAAATCAGTAACGGTCGAGTAAATTTTATTTCCGCACATGAACATCATTACTAAAAAAGCCATCTCCTCGCTTGGATACGGTTTTATTCCAAAGGAATTTATTCCAAAAGGCAAGAATGAGTATTATCTCCGCAACATTCAGCACCGGAGCGGTATCCGCTACCGGAAACTGACGCCCGTGGAAATTCAGTTGCTGGAAAAAAACGACAACAGTTCGGATGACTGGAACAACGTACTGGTGTCGGAGTCTTTCGATCCCCTGCTGGTTAAACGTTGTTCCTTCTTTGGCCTGGTGCGTATTGGCAAACTGGAACCCTATTTCCATGAATTCAACAACCTGCATATGCCGGTGGGACTTTATAACAGTACCATCATCAGTTGTGATATCGGCGATAATGTGGTGATCGATAATGTGAGTTTTATGAGTCATTATATCATCGGCAATGATGTAATGCTGGTAAATATTAATGAACTCGCCACCACCAACCACTCCAAATTCGGAAACGGGGTGTTGAAAGAAGGCGAAAAGGAAGCGGTACGGGTGTGGATGGAAATCTGCAATGAAAACGGAGGACGGAGTATTCTCCCGTTTAATGAAATGCAGGCCGGCGATGCCTGGCTATGGTCAAAGTACAGGGATGATGAAAAACTGTTGCAGCGTTTCAAAGAGTTTACTGATAAAAAATTTGATACCCGCAGAGGTTACTATGGCAAGATCGGGGACCGCACCGTGATTAAGAATTGTAAGATTGTAAAAGACACCTGGATCGGCACAGATGCTTACCTGAAAGGAGCCAATAAAATAAAAAACCTGACCATCAACTCCTCCCCTGAGGCAAAATCCCAGATCGGGGAAGGCTGTGAACTGGTCAATGGAATTGTAGGTTTCGGCTGCCGCATCTTCTATGGAGTAAAAGCCGTGCGTTTCATGATGGGTACCAATTCGCAGCTGAAATACGGTGCCCGCCTGATTAATTCCTACCTGGGTGATAATTCAACAATATCCTGTTGTGAAGTGCTGAACTCATTAATCTTTCCAGCCCATGAACAACACCACAACAATTCCTTTTTATGTGCGGCTACGGTACTCGGACAAAGCAATATGGCTGCCGGTGCGACTATTGGCTCCAATCATAATTCCAGAGGGGCCGACGGGGAAATCATTGCCGGAAGGGGTTTCTGGCCAGGACTCTGTGTAAGCCTGAAACATAATTCAAAGTTTGCAAGCTTTACCCTCATTGCCAAAGGCGATTTTCCGGCCGAATTGAATATTCCCATTCCCTTTGCTTTAGTCAGTAATGATGTAAGCAGGGATAAACTGGTGATCATGCCGGGCTATTGGTTTATGTACAATATGTATGCGCTCGCCCGGAATGCAGGCAAATACAATAGCCGGGATAAACGACTGGATAAATCACAGGTGATCGAATATGATTTCCTGGCACCGGATACTATCGGGGAAATGTTTGACAGTCTGCTCCTCTTTAAAAAATCTGCAGCCACTGCCTGGGCCTTGAAACATAAAAAAAAGCTGACCGAAAAAGAGTTGTTGAAAAAAGGAGAAGAATTGCTGGAAAAAAATCCGGACGCACTTAAAGGGCTTGAACTACTTGCTGAAGGATTTGAAAACAGCAACCGGAAAGTTCAGTTGGTAAAAGTACCGGAAGCGTACCGGTTGTATAAGGAACTGATTCAGTATTACGGAACCATACAGTTGCTGGAGTTTATCGAAAGCCAAAAGATCAATGACTGGAAACAACTGGAGGCCAGGTTACCTAAATCCAGTGTCAGAACGGCCTGGAAGAATATAGGCGGGCAACTGATTCCTGAACCCGATATCCGTTCCATGATCCGTTCTATCCGCAATGGAAAGATCAGTGACTGGGACCAGGTGCATGCATTTTATGAAAAAGAAAGTTTGGCATATCCCGATAAAAAATTCCGGCAGGCTTATGCCGGGTTGGAGGAAATTCTACACCTGGGTAAGGCTGGATTAACCCGTAAAGTCTGGCTTCGGCTTCTGGAGGAAAGTGTACAAACCAAAATATGGATGACGGAGGGGATCTATGAATCACGGGCGAAGGATTACCGAAACCCGTTCCGCAAAATGGTGTATGACACAGCGGCCGAAATGGAAAAAGTGATCGGTAAACTAAAAGACAACAGTTTTATCCTTCAGCAACAGGAAGAGTTGAAGGAATATAAAAAACAGATGACCGGGTTAATCACCCGTTTTTTAAAGTAAGTCCTTATTTCTTTCGGAAGAATATACGAACCGGCACCCCGGTCAGTTTGAAATTCTCGCGCAATTTGTTTTCGAGATAGTTTTTATACGGCTGTTTGATATCATCCGGAAAATTACAGAAGAAGGCAAATGAAGGAACCGGCGTGGGCAACTGGGTTATAAATTTGATCTTGATCGGATTTCCCCTCACCACCGGCGGATGATAGGCCTGTATGGCTTTCAGCATGATATCGTTCAGCTGTGATGTCGGAATTTTGTATTGACGATGCTCATATACTTCCAGACCGACTTCAATGGCTTTGAATATCCTTGTCTTTTCTTTCGCGGAGATAAATAAAATCGGCACATCACTAAAGGGAGCGAACCGCTTTTTCAGTTCAGCTTCATAATCCCTGGCGGTATTGGTTTCTTTATTAACCAGGTCCCATTTATTGACCAGAACCACGACTCCTTTACCTTTCTTGGCTGCCAGGGCAAATATATTCAGGTCCTGCGCCGCAATCCCTTTTTCCGCATCCAGCATGAGTAAACACACATCGGCTTCATCGAGTGCTTTGATGGCACGGATCACGGAATAAAATTCCAGGTCCTCATGCACTTTGGCTTTCCGGCGGATTCCCGCTGTATCAATCAGCACAAACTCTTTCTGGAATAAGTTATAGTGGGTATGAATCGTATCACGGGTGGTACCGGCAATATCACTCACGATAGTCCGCTCCGTTCCAACCAGCGCATTCAGCAAAGAAGATTTACCGGTGTTAGGCTGACCGATGATCGCAAATTTGGGAAGGGCCGCCATTTCCAGGGCTTCGGCTGAGGCGTCGTCATCAATGATCAGTTCAGCTACCGCATCCAGTAATTCACCGGTTCCGCTTCCGCTCGCCGCGGCGATAAAGAAAATCTGTTCAAAACCAAGGCTGTAAAACTCAGAGGCGTCGAGCAATCGCTCATTGGTATCCACTTTGTTTACGGTTAAAAAAACCGGCTTGGTGCTCCGGCGCAGCAAATTGGCCATTGAATCATCCAGACTGGTCAGTCCGGTAGCCGCATCTACCATGAATACAATCACATTCGCCTCTTCCAGGGCTACCAGCACCTGCTTGGCAATTTCCCGTTCAAACACATCTTCACTGCCCTGCACAAAACCACCTGTATCCACTACATTAAAGGTCTTACCATTCCAGTCGGCCACCCCATACTGCCGGTCACGGGTTACGCCGCTGATATCATCCACGATGGCTTTACGCTGTTCCAGTAAACGGTTGAACAGGGTGCTTTTTCCAACATTCGGACGACCCACAATTGCTACGGTAAATGACATATAAACTCAATTAAATTTGAACAAACAATAAATACAAAGTACGAAGTACGAGGTACGAAGTACGGCCTGCTGACTACTAACTTCTCACTACTATCTAATTTCAGTACCCGTACTCCTTCAGTTGGAGATCATTCTCCCTCCACTTCGGTTTTACTTTTATAAATAATTCTAAAAACACTTTTTGTTGCAGGAATGCTTCGATATCCTTCCTGGCGGCTGAGCCGATTTTTTTGATCATGCTGCCGCCTTCCCCGATCAGGATCACTTTCTGAGTCTCCCTGTGTACAATGATGTCGGCCACGATCTTTATTAATGTCGTCTTCTCCTTGAACTCCCGTACCAGTACGGCGGAATGATAAGGAATTTCATCCTGTGATAGTTCGTATATCTTTTCCCGGATCAGTTCACTGACAAAAAACTTGGTCGGCAGGTCACTGATATCATCTCCGGAATAATAAGGCTCGCCTTCCGGCAGCAAGGCCAGTATAGGACGTAAAAAATTTTTGATATTGATCCCGCTGGAAGCGGAAATGGTCAGGGTACTCTTGCAATACGGTTGCTGTTCAAAGAAAGCTACTGCTTCTTTTATTTTATCCTGTGGTGCCCGGTCAATCTTATTGATCACCACGATCGATGGCACTTTCAGTTTCAGGGCCGTAAATATGGTATTGCATTCCTCCCAGTTCTCATTCACATCCACGATAAACAGGGCCACATCCGCATCTTCCAGGGCTCCTTTTACCGCCATCATCATTTTTTCATGGAGTTTATACCGCGGTTCAATGATGCCGGGTGTATCCGAAATAATAACCTGGTAATCTTTATCCGTGAGGATAGCTTTGATCCGGTGACGGGTGGTCTGGACTTTGGAAGATACAATAGCCAGCTTCTCCCCCATCAGGGCGTTCAGCAAGGTGCTTTTTCCGGCATTGGGCCGGCCGAAAATATTTACGAATCCTGTTTTCATGATAGACCTGAGGTTGCACGCATCAGGCAGCAAGTGGTGAGGAGGTAGTCAGTCCTTGCCAGTTGAAGTGCAACTGTTTCGGAAAATTTAAAAAAGCCACCCGTAGCGGATGGCTTTCGTTGTTGCGAAGGGGAGGATCGAACTCCCGACCTTTGGGTTATGAGCCCAACGAGCTACCGCTGCTCTACTTCGCGATGTTGGACGGCAAAGGTACGGTTATTCCGGATACCCACCAAAGAAAAAGCGCCCTAATTAATCAGGGCGCTTTTCATGACTATACTGCTTAATTGTTTATCGTCCTCTGGATACACTGGCAGACCCACTGCTTTTCACTTCCCGGATGGTGCAGCCCCCCCGGTATTTTACATCACTGGCGCCACTGGCTTCAGCGGAAAGTTCTTTGTTTACAGTGATGCGGATATCACTGGCGCCGCTGGCTTTGGCTTCACAGGACTCAGCCACCAGGTCAAATCCCTTAAAATCACTGGCCCCGCTGGCTTCCACATATAAACGGGTGGCTGTGCCGGTTATGGTCATATCGCTGGCTCCGCTGAGATCAACATGTAATTTGGCTACATCCATTTTACCCTTCAGGTCGCTGGCACCTGACTGTTGCACCCGGAGTTCATCGGTTTTCAATACGCCATTAATAAACACATCACAGGCACCGGATATATTCAGTTCATTCAGTTGTTTGAACGAAATATAGGCCCGTAGCTTTTTATTACCATTACTCCATTTCCAGGCTTTACTGAGACCGATATGTAAAATACCGCTCTTTACTTCCACCGTGATCATATCCCGGTCTTTTACACTCGCCGCACTGACGGCCACCGCTTCTTCATTACTCTGACTCAGGTAAACATTAAAAGCACTGGAAACATGTATGCCGTGATATCCGCTGGCCGGACGCACCTGTGCATGCTCATCATTGATCTGAGCATTTACAGTAAATGATAAAACAAGAATAGCCAGTGCTGAAACTATTTTTTTCATACTTATAAAATTACAGGGTTTAACTAATCTTTTTTACTGTGCCACCCGTACTGGTTTTTATTTCCCGGATAGCGGCATTGCCTTTATATTTTACAATCCCCCCGGTACTGGCTTTCACCATAATTTCTTTTTCAGCATCAATAGTCACATTGGCCCCGGTACTTACAGTAACATCACAGGATTGTGTAGCCATCCCCTCTCCTTTGAATTTACTGCCTGTATCTCCATCCACTTTCAGTTGCTGCGCTTTACCCGTCAGGCTTACCTGTGAACCGGTGTTTTGTTTTACACTCAGGTTTTGTATTTCAACTTCACCCATCACCTGGGCACCCGTATTCACATTCAGTTCCAGTGCCGTTGTTTTCAGAACCCCCTGAATTTTAACCAGGGCCCCGGTATTGGCATTCAGTTTATCCAGTTGCCGGTAGGATACATACGCTTTCAATTGCTTGCTTTCCTTTTTTTTGTTGATGGCTTTCAGTTTTGAATCATAGTATAATTTCAAAACACCATCCTCCACTTTAGCTACGATGCGGTCGCGGTATTCTGTGGTGGAAGCACTCACTGCAACTTCTTCCACATTGCCGGCCGATAGAAATAATTCAATTCCGGTAGCGACTTCAATTGCATGGAAAGAGGCCACATCCACTTTAACCACATTGGGGTCATTAATGGTTTGCTGGGCTCCCAGGTAGGAGGCAACGCCGGTCAGGAGTAACAAGGATAAATATAACTTCTTCATAAACGATGGTTTAGATGTAATACGAAAGGCAGCGTAGAAAAGTTACAGTCCGCGTAATAATTTTCTTCGTAATTTCGTACCTGTAAAGGGTCTTTTACCAAAAAGACCTGATTTTCAGTGTTTCCCGGGGTGTTTCCGGCTTAAGCCGGAATCTGAGATTAAACCCGTAGAACCTGGTCAGGGTAATGCCTGCGAAGGGAAGGAGTCAATAGTTGTCCTTTCTCCACAGCGTTTCCCTCTTATTTTTTAATGGTTAAATGTAAAAAAATGAAGAGGATTTTTATGTCCGCCTGCCTCACAGGGGCAGCAATCTGCAGTCTCGCGCAGCAAAAAGAAAGCGTCAGAGACAGTTTCTACACCTTATCTCCGGTGGAAGTGAAAGCGATCCGTGCCGGGGAAAATGCCCCCTTTACCAAATCGAACCTGAGCCGCAAAGCGATTGTGGCTTCCAATCTCGGGCAGGATATCCCCTATTTGCTCAACCAGACCCCTTCAGTAGTGGTGAATGCTGATGCCGGCAACGGAATCGGCTACACCGGTATCCGGATCAGGGGCACCGATGCCACCAGGATCAATATGACCATCAATGGCATCCCGTACAATGACGCAGAAAGCCAGGGATTGTTCTTTGTCAACCTGCCCGATCTCAGTTCTTCTGCCGGCAGCATTCAGATACAACGCGGGGTGGGCACTTCTTCCAATGGTGCCGGGGCTTTCGGCGCCAGTATGAATTTCAGCACGAATGAAGTAGTGAAAGAATCAGCCATCGAATTAAATAACAGTGCCGGATCTTTTAATACATGGAAAAACACCCTCAAATACAACAGCGGGCTGGTAAATGGCTTTACCACGGATATCCGATTATCCAGGATCAGCAGTGATGGTTTTATTGACCGGGCCAGTACAAACCTGAAATCATTTTTTATCTCCACGGCCTGGATGAATAATAAAACATCGGTCCGCTTCAATGCCTTTACCGGTAAAGAGAAAACCTACCAGGCCTGGTATGGCATTGCTGAAGCTGACCTGCTTGCCGGAAACAGAACAGTCAACTATGCCGGTACCGAAAAGCCGGGTAGTCCATATACAAACGAAACAGATAACTATACGCAATCCCATTACCAGCTCTTTGTTAACCAGGTAATCAGTAATCGCCTCAGTCTGCATGTGGCTGGTTTTCTCACCCGTGGCAAAGGGTATTATGAGCAATATAAAGCGGATGAGGACTATTCAAAATACAACCTCCCCTACCCTGTAAACGGAAATGACACGACATTCACCTCTGACTTTATCCGGCAGTTGTGGCTGGACAATTATTTTTACGGTTCGGTCTTTTCCTTACAGTACAAGTCGGAAAAAACACAAATCACCGGTGGTGGCGGACTGACCCGTTATGATGGCAAGCATTATGGAAAAATAAACTGGGCGTCCAACGGGTTAACCGGGCTGGATACCTGGTATAACCTCGATGCATTCAAAACAGATTTTAATCTCTATGGCAAACAGCAGACCGAGATCGGCACTGGCGTATACCTGTTCTATGACCTGCAATACCGGTTCGTTAAATACGAAATAAATGGTTTCCGGGATAATCCGGGGTTGCTGATAAATAATGACTGGCATTTCTTCAACCCTAAAGCCGGTATCACGTTGAAGAAGAATAACTGGAAGACCTACCTCTCCTATGGATTGGCGAATAAGGAGCCCAACCGGGATGATTTTGAAGCAGGCGCTGCCTTACAACCACGCCCTGAACAGTTACACGATATCGAAGCCGGCGTGGAGCGTACCGGGAAAAAATACAATTGGGGTGTCACCCTTTATTATATGCGTTACAAAGATCAGCTGGTACTCACCGGCCGGATCAATGATGTGGGTGCCTATACCCGTACCAATATTCCAAAAAGCTACCGGGCCGGTATAGAATTTCAAGGGGTGGCTAATCTGCAAAGCTGGTTGAATCTGTCGGGCAATCTTACCATTAGCCGGAATAAAGTACTGGATATGGAAGAGTATATAGATGATTATGATAATGGCGGGCAAAAACTCAACCGCTATCCTTCCGCCGATATCGCGTATTCGCCGGCTCTTACCGGTGGAGCAATGATTGAACTTTTCCCTTTAAAACAGATTTCGATCAACCTGATCAGTAAATATGTGGGCCGGCAATATCTCGACAATACCAGCAATATAGCCCGTTCACTGGATCCGTTTTTTGTACAGGACCTCCGGCTGAGCTATACCATTAAAGCTAAAAAAGTAAAGGAGCTGAATATCATTGGTCAGTTGAACAATGTATTTAATAACGCGTATGAACCCAACGGCTATACCTTCAGTTATATTTACGGCGGACAACAGACCACGGAGAATTATTATTTCCCGATGGCGGGTATTAACTATATGATCGGGGTGAATGTGCGGCTTTAGTTAATTATGCTCTTAGTAATTCGGCTACTGGTTGGTACTCTTTTCTGACTTAGATTATCCGGAAAAAATGTGCCTATTAGCTATTATTTCCCTCCGAACTTCTCCTGCCAGGCCAGTACACCGCCGGTTACATTTACGGTATTCTTAAAGCCCAATGAGTCGAGAAACATACAGGCCATCATGCTCCTTTTCCCACTGCGGCAATGAATAATCACTTCCTCTTCCCTGAGGTCATTGAGTTCATCGGCCTGCATCGTCTGGATCATGCCCAACGGAATCAGTTTGGCCCCGATATTGAACTCGGCAAATTCCGACGGTTCACGACAATCAATCAGGTTTAATTTTTCGCCGGCATCCATCCGGGATTTTAACGCTTCAACTGTAATATGCTCCATATTGGTTTTTGTTTTTTACTCCGGAATATTCATTGTCGTATCGGCCACAGGACGATCCGGCTGCAGGAAAAGGTCAATGGTCTGACCCGAACGGATCCGCAAAATCCGTTTCTCGTCATCGTAACGACCCGGAACCTGTTTATAAATAAACGCATTACAGGTATCCGTAACTCCATCCAGGACGATTGCACCGATTGAAAGCCCCATCGACTCCAACTCCGCTCTTGCATCACAAAACGTCATGCCGGTAATAATGGGTACCGGGAATTCCTGGTTGCCGATACCATCACCCAGTACAAGAGAGATGACTGACCCTTTTCTGATTTTTGTACCCGGCTTTATAATGGCACCATTGTATAACTGTTCCAGTACGGCGTTCCGTGCAAAATCAGGTTTGAAAGTGGTATCTCCCACACGCAGATCCATGCCTTTCAACACCATCTCTGCATTACGGAAACTATAACCTGAAAGATTTGGCATTTCCACTTCTGGTGGAACGGCTCTGCGGATTACCAGAAAAACGGTACGATTGGACTTTACCACTTCATCCGCATCCGGTATTTGTTTTATCACATGCAGGGCCGGCACCGAATCCACATAGATGGAATCCTGAATCTCCACATCAAATCCGGCCTTTTTCAAAATCGCTTTTGCCTGTTCATACGTCTTTCCTGCAACGGAAGGTACCGTAGCTGACTGGCCATGGCCGGTGATCCAGTTCAATGACAAAAGGAAAAAGGCAAAAAGCCCAATGGCCAGTAGTAAACCGACCAGCATATTTACCCATAAGGGGCGACCTGTAATGATTTTTAACATCAGATGGTTTTTAAATTGGACAGGGGTTATTCACCAAAACACTCCATTACCAGTTTTGTGTAAAATTCTTTCAGGCTCCAGCCCATCGCACGAACCTGTTGCGGAATGATACTGGCATCACTCTGTCCGGGAATGGTATTCACTTCCAGCATATAAGGCCGTCCTTCTGCTTCATTGTAAATAAAATCAATCCGCACCACACCCCTGCAATTGAAGGCAGAATAAACCCGCTTTGCAGTATCCCGGATCTTATCTGCTGTTACTTCATCAATTTCTGCCGGTGTGGTTTCAGAGGACTTTCCCTGATATTTGGCTTCAAAATCAAAGAAAGCCATATCTGCATCCGCTCTGACTTCAGTCAGCGGCAGGACTATTATATTTCCTTTTGAACGGAAAACGCCCACAGTAAACTCTCGTCCTATTACCATCTCTTCCACCAATACCTGGCTATCTTCCTGAAAGGCTTTTTCAATTGCTGTATTCAGCAGGCTGCTGTCTGGCTCATTTACCTTCGACATCCCGATACTTGATCCCCCATTATTCGGTTTTACAAAAACCGGGAACTTCAGCTGATCCATAACCTGCTCAGAAGATCCAAGGAGGTTCCGGATCAGTAAGACAGATTTAGCAACAGGAATCCCGGAAGCCCCTGCTACAGCAGTAGCATATCGCTTATTAAATGTAATGGCAGAAGAAGCGGCATCGCATCCGGTGTAAGGAATTTTCAGTGTATCAAAATAGCCCTGTAATTTTCCGTCTTCTCCGGGAGTGCCATGCATGCCAATAAAAACCGCGTCAAAATTTACTTTTTCGTTGTCGAGCTGAAGGGAAAAATCATTCTTATCCACTTCCACTTTACGTCCATCCACCAGTTCATAAAACCAGCCCTGGGAATTAATATCAATTTTATAAACAGTAAAAAGTGAACGGTCAAGGTGCGTATCAATGGTTCTGGCGGACCGGTAGGAGATGACAGCCTCCCCGGAAAAACCGCCGGTAACCAGCGCTATATTTTTTTTCATTGTAAAGTCTTGATTAAGCCCGGTTTGAACGGATCCGGATATGCAAATATTGCGGAAAAAAATAAGATGCACAACGTCAATTCCCCCAAAGCGCCATCATTAACAAAATTTAATGGTCCGAATGCAGTTAAGGATGGTCTATGTGGCTGAAAATAAGAAAGGTGAAGGTTGTTGCCCCTTCACCTTTTTACGACGGGAAATATCACCCGCCACTTGCAGAACAGCTCTCGCTGTTTATCAGTATACCTGAAAGTTACAGAAAAAAAATCCGTACCCGCCATGCGGCAGCCGGATTTTTTGCACATTTCAGGCACTTTTTGGATTATAAATGCAGTTTGCTCTTCTTCTCCATTAACTGTTCCACGGTTTCCTCATACATTTCATCCGGAACACAGCAATCAACAGGGCATACAGCGGCACACTGGGGTTCTTCATGGAAGCCCTGGCATTCCGTACACTTGTTTGGCGTGATGTAATAAGTGTCTGTGGCAACAGGTGCATTTTTCTGATCAGCATCCACAACAGATCCGTCCACTAAGGTATAGGATCCTTTAACGGATGTGCCATCAGCCATGGCCCACTCCACACCACCTTCATAGATCGCATTGTTCGGACATTCGGGCTCGCAAGCGCCGCAATTGATACATTCTTCGGTAATCTTAATAGCCATAATAAACTAAATTAACGGGTTCAGGGTTACTTTTGCCTTACAAAATTAGTAGACAGGGATGAATTTACAACACAGAATTTATTTATTATCAAGGCTTGGTGAATATATTTTGGGCAATTCACCTGACTGGCGTCAGGTCGTTGAAAAAGCGGGCTACGAAAATGGCTGGTTTATACCCGAATTTGTGGATTCTGCGGTGGAAAACATTGCAAAATCCTATTTAAGCAGTGAAAAACTGGTTGCCTGGACTGACGAAAATCATGTCCCTGATAGTACTAATTCCCCAAAAAAAGTGGGCTTAATAATGGCCGGCAATATCCCGCTTGTTGGTTTTCACGATTGGCTCTCCGTTTTTATCAGCGGGCATTATGCGGTGGTTAAACCATCCTCCCGGGATAGTGTGCTGATCAGTCACCTGGCCGGAAAAATTGCAGCATGGGATCCTGCAGCTGCAAACCGGACGGAATTTGCGGATATGCTGAAAGGATGTGATGCCTATATTGCTACCGGCAGTAATAACTCCTCCCGGTATTTTGAATATTACTTCAGCAGGTACCCACATATAATCCGGAAGAACAGGACTTCCGTTGCAATCCTGAACGGTAAGGAAACGGCTGACGAACTGGAAGGGCTGGCAGATGATGTGTACCTGTATTTTGGTCTGGGTTGCCGGAACATCACAAAAATCTATGTTCCGGAAGGGTATGATTTTGTACCCATGCTGGAAGCTTTCAGGAAATACGGGTTCCTTTCCGACCACCACAAATACAAAAACAATTTTGACTACAACCTGGCCCTTCACCTGCTCAATAAAAAATACTATATGACCAATGGCTCCCTGCTGTTGGTGGAAGAACCCGCGCTTTTCTCCCCGATCAGCCAACTGAATTACGAATATTATACGGAGGCCGACAAATTGACGGAATCGCTCAGGAATTCCGGGCAGGTCCAATCTATTTCCGGCAGGGGTTTCGTACCTTTTGGACAAAGTCAGTATCCGGGATTGGCTGATTTCGCCGACGGCATTAATACCCTGGCATTTCTGAACACAATCTGAATCTGAATTGTTTATATAAATTAGAGCCGGATGACCAAAGTACGAAGGCTTTAGTAAAGATTTGTTAAACTAACCCAATGGTAAACAAAGAACTACTGACAGTTTGTTATTTTGTACGTCAAAGGCACAGGATTTGTAAAATTTAAACTGAAAAAAATAATAAGCACTATGAAATTTAAACAGCTTCTATTGATCGTTGCAGTCAGTGCAGTTTCTGCTGTAGGCAGTGTGTGGATCTACAGTAAAGTGGTTGCCCGCCAATATACAGCCGCGTTTAACCAGTCTTCTGATGGAAAGGTCCCGGTCAACTATGCCGGTTTCTTAGACAATGCCGCTCCAATAGGTGAAGCCACGGATTTTACCAAAGCCGCCAATGCAGCGGTACCTGCCGTAGTACATATCAAAACAAAAACGCCCGCAAAAAAAATCACCAACCAATTGCCCCGCAGCCGTGGGAATGGAAATGGTTTTGAAGACCTGTTTGAGCAGTTTTTCAATATGGGACCGCAGATCCAACCCGAGCAGCGTGCTTCCGGAAGCGGAGTTATTATCAGCGATGATGGATATATCGTCACTAACAATCACGTCATCTCTGATGGCGGACAAGGGGTGGCGGATGAAATCACTGTAACCCTGAGTAATAAAAAAACATACAAAGCACGGGTTATCGGCAAAGACGCCAGCAGCGATATTGCCGTATTAAAAATTGATGGCACCGGCTTCCCCTTCCTGCTTTATGGCAACTCGGATAACATAAAACTGGGACAATGGGTACTGGCGATCGGTTATCCACTGACCCTGGAAACCACTGTTACAGCCGGTATCATCAGTGCGAAGGGACGTTCGATTGGAATCAATGGACGTCAGAGTGAAACCCCGATTGAATCCTTTATACAGACCGATGCAGCCGTAAACCAGGGAAACAGTGGTGGTGCGCTGATTACCACGGATGGACAACTGATCGGTATCAATTCGGCTATTTATGCCCCTACCGGGACTTATGCCGGTTATTCGTTTGCCATACCAGTCAACCTGGCCAAAAAGATTGTCAATGACCTGATCAAATTCGGCGATGTAAAAAGACCATATCTTGGTATTGCAGCTGATAATACCAAGGTCAATTCCACTGACGGAGCCTATGTCGGTACAGTTGCTCCTGATGGCGCCGCCGCTTCTGCCGGTCTGAAAAAAGGAGATATCATCCGCAAGATCAATGATGTGAATATCAGTTCCTGGACCGAATTGCAGGGCACTGTAGCCTCCCTGAATACGGGGGATAAAGTATCCATCACCTATAAGAGAGATGGAAAGGAATATACCACCAGTGCCACACTGAAAGCGGATCAGGGCACTTATGCTAATCTGGCAGCGAATAACCTGGGTGATATTCTAGGGGCTGATCTTGAAAATCTGGATAAGAAAACCGCCATTAAAAATGAAGTGGAAGGCGGTGTGCTGGTTAAGAAAATCAGGCCAGGTGGTGCCTTCAGTAAAACCCGCATGCAGGATGAATTTATTATTACCAATGTGAACGGTGTGGAAGTTAAAAATATAGAAGACCTTGGCAGGGCATTAGCACGCAGTCAAAGTGAAAGTGTGAATCTGGAAGGATTCTACGATGGATTTGACGGCATGTACCGTTACCCGGTTAAGCTGAGTGCCGGAGATGAATAATAATGAATGACTCACCCATAATAAAAAGGCGGCCTGAACTTCAGACCGCCTTTTTTATTTTAATCCCTTGTATTCCCTATTTTCTGTTTACTATTTTCTATTTACTATTTACCATTCACTTTTCATACACCGCAAACTCCCAGTCCTGCAACTCAAAGTTTTTTTCATTGGTAAAATCATTGGCCGCTCCAGAGAACGCATTTTTATACAGGCCGGTTACTTCAGTACCGGTGATCTCGAAATGAAGGTCCTTTTGATCAGACAGGTTGAGTACAACCAATACTTCACGATTTCCTTTTTCCCGTAAGAATGCCAGTACATGCCGGTCATCGGTTGTAGTCAGCCGGTACGTGGTGACGGAAGGATCGCCCGCCTTCAATGCCGGGTGAGTCGATTTGAGCTTGATTAAAGACTGATAGAATCCAGTGAGTTCTGCTGCCCACGGGCCTGCCACGATAGTATCCTTATCAAAGAAATCAATCCGTTTGGTATTCCCCAGTTCCTGGCCGGAGTACAATAAAGGAATACCATTCCAGGTAAAACTGAATACGGCCAGGGCTTTGAACATGGATCCGTATTTTTCAAATTCGGTACCGTTCCAGCTGTTCTCGTCATGATTGGTGGTAAACCAGGCGCGCATGGTAGTATCGCCCAGTGCATCATACCGGTGAAGCAGTCCGGTCAGCGTATCCAGTGGGAGTTGCTTTTTAAAGAAATCCTCTGTCAGGTGCATCCAACCCCAGGAGTAGCTCGCATCAAATGCTTTCCCGTATTCCGGCTTTTCCAGTTCATCATATTCACCCAGCCAGAATAGGGGTTTAACTGCATCCACCTGTGGTCTGGCTTCCAGCCAGTAATCGAGTTCTACCCAGGAGGCCAGGTCGCACCGGTATCCGTCAATATCACATTCCTTTACCCAGAATTGCATGGCAGCTGTCATTTCCTTTCGCAGTGCCGGGTTATTGAAATCCAGCTCAATGATATCGTCCATACCCGAGGCTTTCAGGAAATCATTGGTAGCGGTGTCTTTCAGATAATAATCCGGGTGCTCCACAGTCCAGTGATGATCCCAGCCTGTATGATTGGCGACCCAGTCCAGTATGACTTTAAATCCCAACTGGTGGGCCAGGCTGACCAATGATTTAAAATCATCCATGGTACCAAATTCCGGGTTAATGGAAGTATAATCCGAACAGGCATAATAACTGCCCAGGCTTCCCTTTTTATTCTTTTGCGCTATGGGTGTAACCGGCATAAACCAGAGTGTTTCCACTCCCAGTTCTTTTAAACGGGGCAGGTGTTGTGCAAAAGCATTGAATGTGCCTTCCGGGGTATATTGACGGATATTTACTTCATAAATCGTGGTGCCCCGCACCCAATCCGGTGGACTAAACCGATCTGTCATTGTTTTATTATTTTTGGGTTCCTTGCTTTTTTCCCGCATTTCACAGGCGGATAAAATAAACAGCAGTGAAACAACCGTTAACCAGCGCATGGTCATGTTTTGGGCAAGATAAGAAGAACATTTGAGGAAGTTCACTGTTGTAAGGGCATACGTTTCTCAATCATTAACTTTGTTCCATGAAGCAATTCGATGTGCCGGTCTTTTATCGTAGTCCCCTGATCTCCGCTATCAAAAAGAAACGGAAAGAGGCGGATAAAATGAAAAAGGATTTCAGCCCTACCCTGCTTGATTTCGGCCCGGTACAAATTTCCCTGGCCCGGCATTTCGGGTTTTGTTATGGGGTCGAAAATGCCATTGATATTGCTTTCCGGACTGTTGCTGAAAATCCCGGAAAACGGATTTTCCTGCTTAGTGAAATGATCCATAATCCGCAGGTCAATGCCGATCTGGTGAAGCATGGAATACAGTTCCTGC
Organism: Bacteroidota bacterium; assembly: GCA_963169885.1. Taxonomy (GTDB): domain Bacteria; phylum Bacteroidota; class Bacteroidia; order Chitinophagales; family Chitinophagaceae; genus JJ008. The sequence goes on along the minus strand of CAUJFR010000309.1, from coordinate 8,886 downwards.
AGGATACACATGGCAAACAGCTGATCGCCTTTGAACAGGTTACAGCCGATGATATTGTGCTCATCCCGGCATTTGGCACCACGCTGGCTATTGAAAAACAACTACAGGAGAAGGGTATTCCAACGGAGAAATATAATACCACCTGTCCCTTTGTGGAAAAGGTATGGAACCGCAGCGAGGTTATTGCGCAAAAAGATTATACGATTGTCATACACGGCAAGCCTGGTCACGAGGAAACAAGGGCTACATTTTCACATGCCGCAGCGAATGGTCCGGCAGTGGTGGTCAAAGACATGGAGGAAGCCACATTACTGGCCAGCTTTATCACCGGAGAGAAAATAGCGGATGAATTCTATACCGTATTCAAAGGACAATATTCCACGGGATTTGACGTCACGCTTCACCTGAAACGTTTAGGCGTGGTAAATCAAACCACCATGCTGGCCAGTGATACGCAGGCCATTGCCGACTATCTTAAGAATGTGATACAATATTATACCGGAGATCCGGCCAGTTTTGCCGATACACGGGACACGCTTTGTTATGCCACAAATGATAATCAGACTGCGGTCAGTGCTATGCTGGAATCGAATGCCGATCTGGCGATTGTAGTGGGGGGATATAATTCCTCCAATACGTCACACCTGGTGGAGTTATGTGAAACCCAATTACCCACTTATTATATCAGCAGTGCAGAAAAGCTCATTTCCAGCGAGGAAGTCCTTCACTTTGATTTTCACCAGAAATTGGAAAAAAACAGCAAGGGGTATCTGCCGGATAATGAACCAGTACATATCCTTATCACCAGTGGCGCTTCCTGTCCCGATGCCATGGTGGAAGCGGTCATCATTAAATTACTGAGCTTCTTTCAGGGTGCGGCCTCAATTGAAACGGTGATGCGCCGATTCGAATAAAAAAACCCCTGAAGACCAGGGGTTCTTAGCAGATCGGTTTATTTTATTCCTGTTATTTGTACAGGAGATCATAATATTCATGTGCCATCCGGTTACTATCAAACTGGAAGCGTACATCCTGCATTCCGTTCTTCATCACCTGTCTCCAGGTACTGTAGTTTTCATAATAGAGTGGCAGCATTTCATTTTGCAGAATTTCGTAGAGTTTTGCCAGGTCATACTGATCCTGTTCGTAGACCGGCATATTATCATAATCCGCCATTGGCACCACAAACCCGTTATGGCCATGATTGATAAACTCCGGGATCCAGCCGTCATTGGTGGAGAAGTTCACTGCACCATTCATGGAAGCCGTCATACCGCTGGTACCGGATGCTTCGCGTGGTACCCGTGGATTATTTAACCATACATCCGCAGCCTGTTTCAGCCGCTTGGACAATCCGAGTTCATATCCGATCAGTACGGCTACATTCTTATAACGTTTGCTCAGGTGAACCAGTTGATTAAACTCACTGATAGCCGGATGATCCACCGGGTAAGGTTTACCGGCCCAGATGATCTGCACCGGGTACTTTGAGTTGTGGATCATCTCTTCAAACTTTTCTTCAGCGGTGGTGATCAGTCCCGCTCGTTTGTATCCGGCAAAACGTCTGGCCCAAACAATGGTGAATACATCCGGATGGAAAATTTTACCCGTCTGATCGGCCACTATCTCAAACGCTCTTTTCTTCAGGTATTTTTTCCGGTCATCCATCCCGTAATCATCGCCCGCTTCCATAAAGCGGTACAGTTGTTTGTCGGCCCAGTACCTCCAGTTCTGCGCATTGGTAATGGAGATGATGGGGCAAATATCCTCATACTTGCTCCACATAGCCCGCGATACATGGCCATGCAGCTGGGATACACCATTGGCCAGGTGCGCAAAACGCAAAGCCGCCAGGGAGTGATTAAACTGATCACTGTCATTCCCGTATAATTTCTTTACTTCATCAATGGTGAGTCCGCAGAAGTAACTCATTTTATGACAAAGATGAATATCGTGCTTTTCATTGCCGGCTTCCTCCGGTGTGTGAGTGGTAAATACCAGGCGCTTTTTTACTTCCTGTATACTGTGTCCGTACTTTTTATAAAGATAGAAGGCGGCAGAAATACCATGCGCTTCGTTCAGGTGATATAATTCAGGATTAAATCCCAACAGGTCAATCAATTTAGCACCTCCAACTCCAAGCAGGATAAACTGGGCTACTTTAGTAGCCACATTCGCATCATATAACCGATGCGTGATGGTTTGGGAAACATAGTCGTTTTCCGGTAAATCGGTAGAAAGCAGAAAGAGCGGAGCTGTTTTAAACGTTTCCGGATTCAGGTAAAGGGCTTTCACCCACACCGGATGTTCATGTATGTTGATCTGGAATTTGATGCCGGTGTCTTCCAGAAAACTATATTGCTTTTCATTCCAGGAAACATCCAGTGTCTGGTCCTGGTTGCGTTCCTGATCGTAATAACCATATTTCCAGAGAATTCCCACTCCGATTAAATTCTGACGGAGTTCATATGCACTTCTTAAATGAGAACCGGCCAGAAAGCCCAGACCGCCGCTATAAATCTTAAGGGGTTGGTGTGTGGCAAATTCCATGGAGAAATAGGCCACTCTTTTACTGTAACGTTCTTCGACCGGGTAAGGGACTGTATATTTATTAAAACTCATAATGTGTTCTTTTTACACGAAGGCGCAAGTTAGTGCTAAATTATGATATAAACTAACAGGCTCATTCTCAGGTTAATTCATTAAAAAAAATGGGGCAATCGCGTAGGAAATACGGGTAAAATTTTACTTTTTACCTGTTTTACTCCCGGTATTTTTGGCAGCTGATTTCACCGGTTTGGTGTATTTTCTCCGGGCATAGGACCCGTTAAAGTTACAATTTAATCCATGCCTGGCCCCACATCCGGTTTCGGAAAGTGTTACGCTATTGGAATGGAATGAAAAATTTAGCACACAGGGGTCTCCATCTTCCTGGTAAACGGCTTTTCCGGGACTGGTCCATTTTGCTTCGCCTTTAAGTTCACCCGTGCAGGCTCCATTATCTTTTTCAAAATGAATAAAAAAACTGATCCGGTCCGCCTTTCTTCCGTCACGGACAGATACGAGATTCATTTTACCGGTACCGTAATCCGCCGCATACTTATGTTTACGACCGAGGGTATCGATTGGATTGATCAGTTCCGTGATTTTCTCGTCCAGTGCTTCAGTCAGGATGAGCATAAACTGCCCGGTGGCTTCATTGAGTACATAAACATCTTTCCCTTCACTTTGGGAACCATCCGCATTCCTTCGTTGAACCGCCCTGGTGATTGTATACCGTTTATCCAGTACAAATGACTGGCTGGTTTCTTTTTTATTATCTGGAATCAGTGCGGGAATAGCGGCAATAAATTTATCCTTTTTATCAAATGCCAGTAATACCCATCCCTTTTTTGCCGACGTTCCGGCCCTGATCAGTAAATAGGTTTCGCCATCCGGAACCCCGGCTTTCCCGATTGCCCAGATACCGGGTTTATTGCCTTTTCCGAATAACCTGGTCAGTACCGTATCCGGTACAAACTGCGTAAATATTTTATAACTGATCCGTAAGGTATCATTTTCCTTTTTATTCAGCATTGTATCCCCTGCCTGAAAACCAAGGGTAAGAGGGGGGAAGAATTCAATAAAGTCTGAAACGGCAACCGGTTCATCACCGGATAAAACCGGTTTTTTCTTTGACTGGCAGCCGGTCAACAGCAGAGGGCCAGCCATCAGCAGAAGGAATAATTTTATCAGGGACATAAGATCAGATATAACAGCCGGAAAGATAGTGGTTTCTCCGGTCAATGTCAACCAGTAATTTGGCTGATACCTAAACTTAATTTAGATTTGTCTAAATTATTTTTTAGGCAATATGAACTACTCAGTCAGTGAGGAAAACTATATCAAAACCATTTTTCATCTGCAGAAGAAGGAAGGGACGGTTACCACGAATGAACTGGCCGGAGAACTGAAAACCCGTCCGGCATCGGTTACGGATATGATGAAAAAACTGAAAGCTAAAAAGCTGCTTCATTATCAGCCTTACCAGGGATTCCGGCTGACCACAGATGGCAGTAAAGTGGCGCTTGGTATTATACGCCGTCACCGGTTGTGGGAGTATTTCCTCGCGGAAAAACTGAAATTCACCTGGGATGAAGTGCATGAAGTAGCAGAAGAACTGGAGCATGTGAGTAATAAAAAACTCATTGACAAACTGGATGCCTACCTGGGATTTCCCAAAAAAGATCCGCACGGGGATCCGATTCCGGACGCCCAGGGTAAAATTGAAAGTGGGAAAAAAATACGGTTACCGGAAGTGCCCCTCAATACATCCTGCCTGGTGTCCGGTGTCAGTAACCAATCGGGGGAAATACTCGATTTACTGAAACATAAAAAAATCAGCATCGGTACGGTGGTTGAAGTGCGCAAACGGTTTGAATTTGATCAGTCATTAGAAATCAGGACTGGCAAACAAACCATCATAAATATCAGTCGTGAACTGGCCGAAAATATTCTGATTTCCTATGAAGCATGAAAAGGAACCTTACCAGTCATTGAGTGAAGTACACGGCACCGTGGATACAACCCAGGCTACCGGCAAGGGGTGGAGGAAACTGCTTGCCTTTTTCGGACCGGCCTATCTGGTTAGCGTCGGGTATATGGATCCGGGCAACTGGGCTACTGATCTGGCCGGGGGCAGTCAGTTTCATTACAAACTGATCTGGGTGCTGCTCATGAGTAACCTGATGGCCCTCCTGCTGCAGAGTTTATCCGCCAGACTGGGAATTGTCAGGGGACGTGATCTGGCTCAGGCCAACAGGGAAACCTATCCCAGGTATATCAACTATGCATTATACGGCCTGGCCGAGATTGCAATTGCGGCTACCGACCTGGCGGAAATTCTGGGTATGGCTATTGGTATTCAGTTACTCACCGGACTGCCCCTGATCTGGGGTGTATTGATAACGGTACTGGACACTTTTCTTTTCCTGTTATTACAGCGGATGGGCATGCGGAAAATGGAGGCTTTTATCATTGCCCTGATTGCTATCATTGGCCTTTCGTTCCTTACAGAAATCATACTTGCCAAACCGGATCTGCGGGAAGTGGCTAAAGGATTTGTACCGCGGATACCCAACGATACGGCCCTTTATATTGCCATTGGCATCATTGGCGCAACGGTAATGCCGCATAACCTGTACCTGCACTCCGCACTGGTACAGACACGTAAAATAAGGCGGGATGAAAAGGGTATTAAGCGAGCCCTCCGGATGAATTTTATTGATAGTGCCATCGCATTGAATCTCGCATTTTTTGTCAATGCAGCCATACTTGTGCTGGCGGGAAAAGTTTTCTTTGAATCCGGCCGGACCGATGTCGGAGAAATCAGGACAGCCCATGAATTGCTGAAGCCAATGCTGGGCAGTGAACTCGCACCGGTATTATTTGCTGTAGCCCTGATTGCCGCCGGACAAAGCTCCACAATTACCGGTACCCTCGCGGGGCAGATTGTCATGGAAGGTTATTTGCATTTACGGATTGCTCCCTGGATGCGGCGGCTCCTGACCCGGCTTATTGCCGTGATCCCGGCGGTAATTGTTATATTGATCAATGGGGAAGAAAATATTGACAGTCTCCTGATTTTAAGTCAGGTGATCCTGAGTCTGCAACTCGGATTTGCCATCATTCCCCTGATACATTTTACCAGTGATAAAAAAAAGATGGGCACATTCGCCATCAAACCCTTTACCATTGTACTGGCTTCCCTGATCACCGCCGTAATTGTATACCTGAATATCCGTATGGTGATAGAACAGGCCAGTGGTTTTTTCAGCGATTCAGGCAGTTTGCTATGGAAAGCCGTAATTATTATTGCGGCGCTGTTATATCTTTTATTACTGGTAGTGGCAGTCGTGTATCCGTTATTAAGTAAAAAACAGGCAGCCCCGCTCCGCATTCACCCACAGGCCACTCCCCTTTCGCTGCAGCAGATACCCGAGTATAACCAGATTGCTGTAGCCCTGGATTTCAGCGAGAATGATCAAAAACTGATGCTGCATGCCATAGGGCAGGGAAACAAAAAAACACGCTACATCCTGATCCATGTGGTGGAAAGTGCAGCTACCCGGATCATAGGTAAAGAAGCGGATGACCTGGAAACCCGTAAAGACCAGGAACACCTGGATGAGTATGTCCGGCAATTGAAAGAAAAAGGAATACCGGCTATCGGTTTACTTGGTTTCAATGACAGGGCAAAAGAAATAGCCCGGTTAGTGAAAGAAAACCAGGGAGATATGCTGGTCATCGGGGCACATGGTCATAGCGGTTTGAAAGACCTTATTTATGGTCAGACGGTGGATGCTGTAAGACATGAACTGGATATTCCCGTATTAGTGGTCAGTCGTTGAAAGCAGCAGTCATTCCACTGACACCTGATGATTTCTGATCAGGTGTTTGAAACGACTGAACGTTTCCGGTTTGATATTGAGATAAGAAGCAAGGTATTTCTGTGGAACCCGTTGCATCAGTTCAGGGTTCTTGGTAACAAAACTGACAAACCGCTCTCTGGGTGTCATTTTAATGAGCTGCATCTGCCATTTATCTTTAATCACCATGGAATAAGTGACGATGACCCTGCCAAGATGTTCCATCCGCTGGGATGAAGCAAACATCGTTTCCGCATCCTCATAAGAAATAGAAACAAGCGTGGTTGGTTCAATTGCTTCAATGGTATATTCAGACGGCTGACGGCTGTGAAAGGACTCCTGGCAAAGCATCATATGCCCTTCCATCGAAATCTGTACATTGATTTCCTGATGCCCTTTTTTATAAAATTTCCGGGCCATCCCTTTTACAATAAAATTGAAATGATTCTCCATTTCACCTGCCCGGGTAATTACTTCCTTCTTGGCAAAACGACGCACTTTACAAACAGGTAACAAGTGTTTGTTAAACTCCTCTTCCGTGATATCGGAAAGCTTCTGGAGGTAGATCATAAAAGCCCGTACTGTATCCATATTTGAGCTATGTGACATAAAAGGTACGCTTTTTAGTTGATTTGAATCAATTCGACTAAATACAATTCAACGGTAAAACTAAGCGGTGAACAATCATGGGACTATGACATTAGTCACATGTGATAAAATAGTAAGTTTGTGCTGCCTGATAACGATCAGGTTTTCAATGTAAACCCAAACCAAACTTGTATGACACAAAAGATCAAAGTTGCGAACCCGGTCGTAGAGCTGGATGGCGATGAAATGACCCGGATTATCTGGAAATTCATTAAAGACAAGCTGATCCTGCCTTATATCGAGGTGGATATCAAATATTATGACCTGGGTATCGAATACCGTGATCAGACCGATGATCAGGTGACCGTAGATGCAGCCAATGCCATTAAAGAATATGGGGTGGGTATCAAGTGTGCCACCATCACTCCGGACGAAGCCCGGGTGAAGGAATTCAGTCTGAAACAAATGTGGAAAAGTCCAAATGGTACGATCCGGAACATCCTCGACGGAACCGTTTTCCGGGAGCCGATCGTGATCAGCAATGTACCCCGCCTGGTGAGCAACTGGACTGCTCCGATTATCGTGGGCCGGCATGCTTTTGGCGATCAGTACAGGGCTACGGATACGGTCATCAAAGGCAAAGGAAAGCTCACCATGACCTTTACTCCTGAAGGAGGTGGCGAACCCCAGACCTTTGAAGTATTCAATTTCAAAGGAGATGGTGTGGCCATGTCCATGTACAATACCGACGAAAGTATTATGGGTTTTGCACGCAGCTGCTTCAATATGGCCCTGAGTAAAAAATGGCCCCTGTACCTTTCCACCAAGAACACCATTCTGAAGAAATATGATGGTCGTTTCAAGGATATCTTCCAGGAAATATTTGACAATGAATTTAAGGCACAGTACGAAGCCGCCGGCATTGTTTACGAACACCGCCTGATTGATGATATGGTGGCCAGTGCCCTGAAATGGAATGGTAATTTTGTATGGGCCTGTAAGAATTATGATGGAGATGTACAAAGCGATACAGTGGCACAGGGCTTCGGTTCACTCGGACTGATGACTTCTGTACTGATCACACCGGATGGCAAAACCATGGAAGCGGAGGCCGCCCATGGAACCGTTACCCGTCACTACCGGGATCACCAGGCCGGAAAACCCACCTCTACCAACCCGATCGCTTCCATCTTTGCCTGGACACGCGGACTCGCGTTCCGTGGTAAACTGGATGCCAATCAATCGTTAATCGATTTCTGCCAGGCACTGGAGACCGTTTGTATCGAAACGGTGGAAGAAGGCAAAATGACCAAGGATCTGGCCGTTTGTATACATGGCAATAAAGTAAAGCACGGAGAGCATTTCCTGTATACGGAAGAGTTCCTGGAGGCGATTGACAGTAACCTGCAGAAGAAACTGAAATAATTTCAAATGAATTCCAAAGAGGTTGTCGGACAAACAACCTCTTTTTTTATACCCGTTAAAAAGTCAAAATTCAAAAGTAAAAAGTAAAAAATCTCATAGCAGATCAATTCCGGAATATAAATACCATTCTGAATTTAGGAAAATCAGGTACGGTGCCATCCGTTTTGAATAGTACAGACTAAAGGCTTTTGACTTTTTAATTTTTACTTTTGACTTACAAATCTGGTTATGAAAAAAAGAACAGACTATATCACCTGGGACGAATACTTCATGGGTGTAGCCTTGCTTTCCGCACGGCGCAGCAAGGATCCCAATACCCAGGTCGGCGCCTGTATTGTCAATGCTAAGAATAAGAGTGTCGGTGCCGGGTACAACGGTTTGCCGGCCGGCTGTGATGACGATGATTTCCCCTGGGCCAAGACCGGTGATTTCCTGGAGACCAAGTATCCCTATATCTGTCATGCGG
>CAUJFR010000308.1 GCA_963169885.1 Bacteroidota bacterium | reverse complement strand
CAATGTGGCTAACGAATGGCAATACCTGGGTGAACTTGATTCGGCGGCCGCTTTTTACCTGAAGGCGGCAGAACTGGCTGCCGGTTTGCCTGAAAAGAAATTTGAAAGAGTGGCGTTGAACAACCTGGCTTCCGTTTTTATAGAACTGAAAGACTGGGATAAAGTGATCGCCTATTCTTCCAGAGCCCTCCACATTGCCCGGCAGATGAAAGATGACTATTCGATTGCTTCCTGTCTGATCAACCTGGCAGTAGGACAAACCAATAAAAGTCAGTTTGAGGAAGCTATTGGCATGTATAACCAGGTATATACTATCGGGCAACAAACGGAGGATTATATCCTCCGGCTGGATGGTTTAAACGGTTTGGGGGAAGTGTCCCTGGCCCGAAAGGACTTCAGAACAAGTATCCGCTATTTTCATCAGACCCTGAAACTGGCGGAAGAAAATGAAGATCCCGTTTATGCCATGTATGCAAATGGCGGATTAGCGGCTGCCTTTTCCGGAATCGGAAAACGTGATTCTGCCGTTCATTATGTGTTGCAGGCCATACGGATTGCCCGGGAAAACAATGCCTCCCTTGAACTTAAAAATTATTGCCTGGAAGCATCCGGGTTGTACGAGCAACTGGGTAACTATAAAGCAGCATTGGAGTATCAGCGGCAATTTCAGTTGCTAAGTGATTCATTACTGAGTGATAAAAGCAATTCGGCCATTGTACTGGCCGAAGCAAAATTTCAGGGTCAGCAAAAAGAGCAGCAATTGTTATTGCAGCAATCATCTATCAGGCAGAAGAATATACTTAATTATGTATTTATCGGCAGTACCGCCGGTTTGCTCCTGATCTCTCTGCTAACTTATCGGAATTACCGGCAGAAAAGGAAACTGGCCAATCAGCGAATTGCCGACCTTGAAAGAGAGAAACAATTATCAGCCACTCAGTCATTGCTCCGTGGACAGGAAGAAGAGCGGAACCGGATGGCCCGGGATCTGCATGACGGACTCGGAGGATTGCTCAGTGGTGTTAAACTTCAATTAGGCGCTATGAAAGGAAACCTTATTTTATCGGAAGAGATGGGACGGTCATTTAACAACGCCCTGAACAAACTGGATGAATCGATTAACGAAATGCGCAGAGTGGCACATAATATGATGCCAGAAGCCTTGTTAAAACTGGGACTGCAACAGGCACTACAGGATTATTGTGACGGCTTATCGGAGTCAGGCAACTTCCGGATCACCGGGGAGTTCCATGGTCTGGAAAAGCGGCTGGACGCATCGACCGAAGTAGTGGTGTACAGGATCGTCCAGGAGTTATTAAATAACGCCGTCAAACATTCCGGGGCTGATCAGATACTGGCACAGGTGATGCGGCAGGAGCAGGCACTCACGATTACCGTCGAAGATAACGGGAAAGGATATGAAGTGGCTGACCCTGACTCGAAGGTAGGGGCTGGTCTCCGAAACATCCGTTCCAGGGTGGAATACCTGAAAGGTCAGCTGGATATTCAATCAATACCCGGTAAAGGAACCTCCATACACATTGACTGTTTAATTGATAACCATGAATAAAATAAAAATCGCCATTGTGGATGATCATCCGATGGTGCTGGAAGGAATGAAGGCGATGCTGCATCAGATTTCATTTGTGATACTGAACGGGGTGGCCAGCAATGCCTTTCAGGCCATAGAATTGCTGAAAGCGAACGAGACAGATATCCTGATCACGGATATCAATATGCCGGAACTGAGCGGAATCGAACTTACCTTAAAAGTACGTAAGGAATTTCCGCAGGTTAAAGTGATTGCTATGAGCACTTTCAAGGAGCGGAGTTATATTTCACAAATGATTCAGAACGGGGCATCCGGATACCTGGTAAAAAGTGCTTCCAGGGAAGAGATAGAAGAAGCGATCCTTTCCGTGTATGAAGGCAAATTGTATATGAGCCTGGATGTTAATCTTTCTGCTGCAGATAAACAGGAACTGACGAATGTTCCTGTATTAAGCAGCCGGGAGAAGGAAGTACTGCAACTGATCGGTGAAGGTCTGACCAATCCCCAGATCGCTGCAAAACTGTTTATCAGTCTTCATACGGTGGACAGTCACCGGAAAAACCTGTTGACAAAATTTGGTGTGAATAATACTGCCGGACTAATCAAACAGGCCGCTAAATTTAATATGCTTTAAGCTTTTTTTAAAATAAGAAAACCGGCATAAAGGCCGGTTTTCTTATTTAGTCAGCTGAATCAGTTTACTTTACTCATGACCCATTTCCCTCCGCTATCACTGTTGGTTCCTGCACCCCAGCTGCCGTCAAGTTGATTGTTACTGAGAGTGGCTTTTACCGAAAATGTACCACCATTGGTATATTTATAGGTGCCTGTCAGTTGATTATTAGTGAATTGATAAGTGCCAGCAGCTGTTTTGTTTCCCTGGTTATCAAACAACTCAAGGGATCCGTCGTTATTTAGTCTGAAAGAATAGAAATATCCGGCATTACTGTTTCCATTGCCCCAGGTTCCCTTCCAGGTTCCTGCTATCGGCATATTATTGTTCAGTATTGCAATACCTTTTCTTTTACTGCTGAATGATGGAATAAATGCGGGAGAAGCAGGGGCAGTATGCACAGGTGCTGTAGAGGGGGGCGTGTTCACAGGTGTCGTCGGGGCCGGGGTAAATTCAATCCGGAGCAATATGTTGTATATACCGTGATCGCGTGTGTTTCCAAGGGCTACTTCATCATATTTAATGGCAAAAATACCATTCCCATACCCATAGTTGCTGTTTATAAGCGTCAGGATATTAGGTGCGGTCAGTCCTGCCACCTGCGGAGTAAAGTTCCCATATTTTTCCATCCCGATTGGACGTGTTCCTGCTTTGCCGAGTTCTCCCTGTAAGCCGCCTGCATTGATCTTTGACAATCCAAGATCGGTAATCGGAAAAATCAGGCTGCTGATTCTGTCCGTTACCAGCCTGATCTTGTTTACTATGGGCGCCAGCCTTTGTGTAAGGATAGTATAC
>CAUJFR010000307.1 GCA_963169885.1 Bacteroidota bacterium | reverse complement strand
TTCCCCCCTGCATCGGTTTCAGTGGTACTGCCATAATTGAAGAAATTAAGTCCCCAGGTAAAATCAGTATTGAGTGGCTTATGATGATAACCAAGTGAAAGGTGAAATACTTTTATTCCTCCGTAGAAATCATTGAATACTGCATTAGCCTGTGTATGCATGGATGGCGTGAACAGGGCCGGGTTGTTGAATGTCATGCCTATGTCATCCGATGGCTGAGAAATATTAACGCCCCCCAGTGCTGTTAACTGTGGGGTATGAGAAAGTCGTAAAAAGTTAAACACGGAACGTCCGCCAAGCACTTGTGCACCTGCCCTTGTCTGTGAGAGGATCAGTAGTATGACTAAAAAACGCCGCATACCCAACGAAAATAAGTCATATAAAAAGAAATCCCCTCCGGGAACAGAGAGGATTTCGATATTCCGCCAGGCGGAACTAACCTTAAACAACCAACATGCAGAATAAATAACAGCCCGGAACGTAGATTGGTTGACAGATTATATAAAAAATTATTTGCTGTCCAGTGCCAGTTCCAGCACCTGGTTCATGGTCTTGACATAATGGAATTTAATTCCCTTTATAAAGGCGGAATCAATTTCCTGCACATCTTTCTCATTCTGCCAGCAAAGAATAATCTCTTTCAAACCGGCTCTTTTAGCGGCCAGCACTTTCTCTTTGATTCCCCCTACCGGCAACACCTGTCCACGAAGTGTGATCTCACCGGTCATTGCCAGGAAGGGCTTTACCCGCTTACCGGTAATAGCCGAAGCAATGGCGGTCATCATGGTCACCCCGGCACTTGGACCATCTTTTGGTACGGCCCCTTCCGGAACGTGAATATGGATATTCTTTTTCTCAAAAAACTTCGGATCCAGCTTATATTTTTTGGCATTACTCTGCAGGTAAGTCAGGGCGGTACTCGCACTCTCTTTCATCACATTACCCAGGTTACCAGTCAGTTTCAACTCCCCTTTTCCATCACTGATACTGGTTTCAATAAAAAGAATATCGCCCCCAACATAGGTCCAGGCAAGCCCAACAGCCACGCCGGCCATATTGGCGGTTTTGTACAGGTCATTACTGTACCGCGCTTTTCCCAATATCACTTCCATATCATCCGGGGTAAGTGAGGTTTTCACTTTCTCATACATGGCCAGTTCCTTGGCCTGGTAGCGCATGATCGAAGCAAGCTGGCGATCCAGCTCACGTACCCCGCTTTCACGGGTATAATCCTGAATGATCTTTTCCAGCACCTTATCACTGATCTTGAAATTCGTATTCTTTAATCCATGCAGTTCTTTCTGCCGGGGCACCAGGTGACGTTTCGCGATTTCCATTTTCTCCTCCACCGCATAACCGCTCAGATCAATGATCTCGAGACGATCGCGAAGGGCGGGCTGGATATTCTGGAGATTATTGGCCGTGGCAATAAAGAGGACCTTACTCAGGTCATACTCCATCTCCAGGTAATTATCATAGAACGTATTATTCTGTTCGGGATCGAGCACTTCCAGTAAGGCAGAAGAAGGATCTCCCCGCATATCATTGCCCACTTTATCAATCTCATCCAGGATCATCACCGGGTTGGATGATTTGATCTTGCGTATTGATTGAAGAATACGGCCAGGCATGGCGCCGATATAGGTTTTACGATGTCCGCGGATCTCACTTTCGTCGTGTAATCCACCAAGACTTAACCGTACATATTTGCGACCGATGGCATTGGCGATACTCCGGCCAAGGGACGTTTTACCAATACCGGGAGGGCCAATAAAGCAAAGGATCGGGCTCTTCATATCCCCTTTCAGTTTCAGTACTGCCAGGTATTCTAGTATCCGTTCTTTGATCTTGTTCATTCCATAATGATCATGATCGAGCGTCTCTTTGGCTTTTTTCAGATCATAATGGTCTTCCGTATAATCTTCCCAGGGAAGATCCAGCATCAGGTCGAGGTGATTATACACCACCGAGAAATCAGGCGTACTCGGATGCATTCTCTCCAGTTTCTCAATGCCCTTCTTAAACATATCTTTCGCCGACTGTGGCCATTTCTTGGCTTCGGCCTTCTTCTGCATTTCCTTTATCTCCTGCGAATTACTGTCACCACCCAATTCTTCCTTGATACTCTTCAGTTGCTGTTGCAGAAAGTATTCCCGTTGCTGTTTGTCGAGCTCGGTCCGGGTCTTGGTGGTTACTTTATTTTTCAGCTCGGCAAACTGTAATTCCTTCTGCAATAACTGCATCAGGAGATCTGCCCGTTCGCGGATATGGTTCAGTTCGAGCAACCGTTGCTTATCCTTGATATCGGTATTCAGGTTACTGGATACAAAATGGATCAGGAAAGAAGGATTCTCAATATTCCGTAGAATAATAGAAGCTTCTGTTGGGATATTGGGTGAAAGCTGCACAATATCCGCCGCCAGATCTTTGATATTTGCCACATAGGCATTGAAGTCCTCGTCTTTCGGGGATTCTTCTTCTTCAAGTTTCTGAATTTTTGCTTTGAAGTAAGGATCTTCGCCGGTGATGGCTTCTACCAGGAAACGGCTCTTCCCCTGAATGATAATGGTGGTGCCTCCATCGGGCATTTTGATCATTTTCACGATCCGGGCCACTGTACCGATTTTCTCCAGGTCTTTCACTTCCGGATCTTCCACATTACTGTCTTTCTGAGCAATCACCCCGATCAGTTTATCGCCCCGGTAAGCATCATTTACAGCTTTTATGCTTTTATCACGGCCAACGGTAATGGGCAAAACCACCCCGGGGAATAAAACGGTATTGCGGAGCGGCAGTAAACCTATTTCGGCAGGAATTTCCACCCCGTTCGGGTCTTCCTGGTCACCTTCATTCAATGGAATAATGGGCAAAAAATCCATGTCATCTTCTGAACGCATCAAAAAGTTCTCAATATTCATATCCTGATCATCTTTAGACATTCTGTCATTTTATCCGGACCAACCAGGTCCGGGGGGTAAAAGTATAGCGTGAATTCAGTATTGCCAAGTATCGTGCCTGTCATTTCGGGACTGACAAACTATGTATTTGCACTGGAACCTGTTATGCATAAAAAAAACCTCCCCGGGGGGAGGCTTTTCATAGCTATACGAACGGTATTAAAGGGCTAATCCCACGGATAACTGGAAGCCCTGGCTTTTCCACTTGTTGTCATCGGGTATATCGCTGATATTGTTCAGTCCGATGGCGTAGCGTCCGTTGACCCTGATCGGACCCATCCGGACCAGTACACCGGCCAGCATGGAGAAATCGCCTTGTTTAAAAGCATTTCCACCATTCTGGAGCAAGGTTTTGTTCTGATCGATCAATACCCCAAACTGAGGACCGGCTTGCAGAGAAATAAAATTGCCGATCAGTTTGTAATTGACCAGGATCGGGATGGACAGGTAATTCAGTTTCACATTACTGTTGCCATCAAATACATCCTGGTAAACATGACTGAAATTACTGTCGACCCGGGTTGCGTACTGGTTCCAGAGGACTTCCGGTTGCAACACCAGTTTGTTACCCATACGAATTTCGGCAAAACCACCCAGGTGGTAACCGTAACGGAACTCATCTTTAAAGGATTTGCCATCGACCTTGGTAATGTTGGTACCGGCTTTCACACCTAAATGAAACTGGGCCATGGCTGCCTGTGACATCAGTACCAGGGCGAAAAGCGAAAGGAGTTTTGTTTTCATGCGCATTTTTTTAATTGTTTTTTGGAATGGCTTGAGACCGGTTATATTTTTTCAAGTATAGTGCCAGTCACCCTTGCCCGCTGTTAAAATTGATTTAACGTAAATAAGTACCCGCTAAAACATAAATTGTAACAGGGCCATTGCGATTGAAATGTGAATGTTTTCTAAAAGAAAAATGACTCAGAAGAAAAAACCGGCATTCACCGTGAAGAGGGCGTTGAAGTTTTGGGTATCGGCCGGGAAGTAATAATCGAGAACTAACTGCGGCTGGAAGAAAAATTTACCAATGGAATATTCCCCCCGCAGGTACATGGTCAGCGATAAAGGTTGAAAATCGAGCTGATCATCGAGATAAACATTATCGGTATTGAAGAGTACATTACTGCCAGTGCGGATAGTGGTGGCATACGTACTGGAAGACTGGTTAAACCCGAATTTCTGTGTGCCGCTGGTAAAGGCCAGTTGCGGGGTAAGGCGGATATGGTCACGGGCAGAAAACACTTCAAGCCAGTAAAAGTCATGGCGGATAGAAGCCATAATGGAAAAGTCACTGACTGTTTCTTCAGTATTAATATAAGTAAAACCCCGCCGGCGCAGCCGCAGGTCCTGGATCAGTTCTTCACGTTGCATATAATCGCTGCGGCTGCCCCAACCATAACTCGCGGCAACAGTTGGTCTGAACCAGGATTTACGGTACATAAAATAGCCATAGAGTTCATTCTGCAATGGGGTGGTATAAAAGGGTAATGAATCGCGGGTGAGATAACGGGTATAGGAAATACCAGTGGCAATACTCCGGTTTTTCAAATAGTCAAATGAAGGCGTGATCCCTGCCTGGTAAAAATTCATATTCTCCCCATCATGAACAATATAACCTGTACCGGTTATTCCAAAACCTCCTCTATGATAAAACCCAAGCGTAGGCGAATAGTTTAGCTGCTTTGAAGTGCTGATGGAATAGTCGGTCTTACTGGAATAATTGTAATACCCTTTCCCAACGGATAAACTGACCAGTGAATAACTCCGGGGGGTGAGCAACGAATCCATAAAAGCATCAAAATCCCGGAACAAAAAATCATAATCCAGGCTGGTATCTATTGCAAAAAGGGAACTGTCTGCTTTAATCAATACAGTATCTGCCGGTAATACCTGGGCGGTTCCGGTGACATAATTAAAGAGAAAGGCCAGACATATTGACCATTTTTTAATCATCAGGCAGTGGGGTGGCCTATTTGTTTACAGAAAATAAAGCCCTTATTCTTCTGTCAGACCGGAAGCAGGCCAGAAAGTTTAAAGCCGGTACCCGACGAAGATAAAAAAGGATTTCTGCCAGTACACTAAAAATTAAGGGATTAACATATCTATGCCAGTTCGATCAGGGTAATTTCGGGTAAAATTCCCACCCGACCCGGATAGCCGATAAAACCGAATCCCCGGTTGACATAGAGTTTTTGCTTTTCCTTTTCGTACAGACCGGCCCATTCATTGTACATATATTGCACCGGGCTCCATTTCAGGCCGGGAATTTCCACACCAAACTGCATCCCATGGGTATGTCCTGATAAAGTGAGGTCAATATCCGGGTATTTCTCCATCACTTC
>CAUJFR010000306.1 GCA_963169885.1 Bacteroidota bacterium | reverse complement strand
GTTTCACGCCGGGCAGTCCTTTCACTTTTTCCATCCAGTAATTCTTCAGGTAATGCAGGCGCTTCTCTTTCCGCTCCGCCCCAATCATTTCATGAAACTCGATGGCTTTCCCAATAGCCTGTTCAATAAAAAACGGCCGGGTGCCCAGGGCTTCAAATTTGCGGATATCATCCTTCAGCGGATTATCTACGGCAAACATCGGGTAGATATTTTTAATTTTCTCCTTCCGTACATACAAAACCCCGCTGCCGATCGGGGCATACAGCCACTTATGCAGACTGCCGGCATAATAATCCGCATCCAGATCGGGTACTTTAAAGTCAAAATGAGCAAAGCTATGCGCCCCGTCCACCACTACTTCAATCCCCCGCTTATGGGCTTCCTGTGCTATTTTTTTCACGGGTAAAATCTGCCCGTTCCAGTTGATGATATGCGTGATATGGACCACTTTTGTTTTTGGGGTAAAGGCGTTGACAAACTGACTCACCAGGTAATTTTCATCCTCACTGGGCAATTCAAGGTTGATCCATACCATTTTGATACCGTCCCGCAACTCCCGTTGCTTATAGGCATTGATCATGTTAGGATAATCCTGCTTCGCCGCCACCACTTCATCACCGGCTTTCAGTTGCAATCCGAAAATCACCGTCTCCAGTCCTTCGGAAGAATTTCGGTTGATCGCTATTTCCTCGGGAGAACAACCCGCCAGCTTTGCCAGGTTCTTACGCAAAGGTTCCCTTCCCTGGTCCAGCACCCGCCACATATAATAACTCGGGGCCTCATTGCTCAGGTCATAATACCGTTTCATAGCATCCTGAACTGTTTTTGGCGCCGGTGAAACCCCGCCGTTATTGAGGTTGATCAAAGAGGGAGACACCGTAAAGGATTGCTGGATATAATACCAGAAGTCCTCATCAGTGGCCAGCTCTTCCGGTGATACTCCGGCTGACTGACTCAGGGCCTGATCCAGGTTACGGCTCCAGGCCGGTCTGGTCATTGAGGTCAGAAAGGCGGTCGCAGAGAATACTCCGGCCCGTTGCAGGAAACGACGACGGCTGTTGATCGGCATATGGTTGTTTTAGGTTCCTAAATGTACTGAAAAAGCAATGACCGGAACAAGGGTTGGTTACCTAACCAAAATCACTTAAATTGACGATTCAACCAGACTGTTTATGCGAATACTTGAAATTAAAGTACTGAAAGGACCGAATTACTGGAGTGTGCGGCGTACCAAACTGATCCAGATGAAACTGGACTTAGAAGAGAAAGAGAATATGCCCACCAATAAGATTCCGGGCTTCCGGGAAAGACTGGAAAAATTATTACCCAGCCTGATTGAGCACCGTTGCAGTGTGGGCACACCCGGTGGTTTTTTCCAGCGCGTGGATGAAGGCACATGGATGGGCCATGTGGTGGAACATATCGCGCTGGAAATTCAAACCCTGGCGGGTATGGATACCGGATTTGGCCGTACCCGTACACCTGAAGGGGAGAAAGAAGGCATTTACTATGTCGTGTTCAGCTATATGGAAGAAGATGCCGGCGTGTATGCCGCCAAAGCAGCGGTACGCATTGCGCAGGCATTGATCGAAGGGTCCGAGTATGACCTGGCAGAAGATATCCAGCAAATGCGGGAGATACGGGAAGACACCCGCCTCGGACCCTCCACCGGTTGTATTGTGGAAGAAGCCGCTAAAAGAGGGATTCCCTTTATACGACTCAATAAACAAAGTCTGGTTCAACTGGGCTATGGAGTCAATCAGAAACGTATCCGCGCCACGATTGCTTCCACTACTTCGAATATTGCAGTGGATATTGCCTGCGATAAAGAAGAGACGAAGATGCTGCTCGAAGCTGCGGAAATTCCTGTCCCCAGAGGTACAGTGGTAAGAACCGAAGAAGGACTGGATGCGGCGATTGAAAAATTCGGTTACCCATTGGTGATAAAACCCATTGATGGCAATCATGGCAAAGGCAATACCACCAATATCACCAACCGCGAACAGGCGATCAAAGCCTTTGAAGCGGCCAAACATTACAGCCGTAGCGTGATCGTGGAGCGATTTATCACCGGCTTTGATTTCCGTTGCCTCGTAATCAATTATAAATTTATCTGCGCGGCTTTACGCACACCCGCTTCTGTTGTGGGTGATGGGGAGCATGACCTGCAATGGCTGATCGAAGAGACTAATAAAGATCCACGGCGTGGATATGGACATGAAAAAGTGCTGACACAGATTACCATTGACCAGTTTACCCAGAAAATGCTGGACGATGCCGGGGTCACCCTCCAGCATATACCGGCCAAGGGCGAACTTTTTTTATTAAAACCTACTGCGAATCTTTCTACCGGCGGCACTTCTTCAGATGTAACCGATGAAGTACATCCGGCCAATGTGTTTATGTTTGAACGGATCGCCAGGATTATCGGACTGGATATCTGTGGTATCGATGTAATGGCCACTGATCTGCGTACACCTGTATCAGAAAACGGTGGGGCTATACTTGAAGTCAATGCTGCCCCCGGTTTCCGGATGCATATTGAACCCGCCGAAGGACTGCCCCGCAATGTGGCCGAACCAGTGGTGGATATGTTATTCCCTAAAGGCAGTGCCGGAAGAATTCCCATCATTGCAGTTACCGGTACCAATGGAAAAACCACCACCACCCGGCTGATCGCTCATATTGCTAAAACAGCCGGAAAGAAAACAGGATACACCACCAGTGATGGCGTGTACATTCAGAACCAGCTGATGATGAAAGGAGATTGTACCGGTCCGATCTCCTCCCAGTTTGTATTGAAAGATCCTACTGTTGATTTTGCCGTACTGGAGTGCGCCAGGGGCGGCATTCTTAAAGCCGGCCTCGCCTTTCAAAACTGCGAAGTGGCTGTCGTTACAAATGTAGCGGCTGATCATATCGGGCTGGGTGGTATCAATTCCGTTGAACAAATGGCCAAAGTAAAAGCAGTGGTTCCCGAGACCGTATTTCCTCATGGCTATGCGGTATTGAATGCAGACGATGACCTGGTCTATAAAATGAAGAATGACCTGAAATGTAATGTTGCCCTTTTCAGTATGGATGAAAATAATCCGCGGATCAAAGCGCATTGTGCCGGTCACGGACTGGCCTGTGTGTTTGAGAACGGGTTTATTACCATTATGAAAGGCACCTGGAAGATCCGGGTTTTACCCGCACGGGATATCCCCCTGACTTTTGAAGGAAAAGCGGTGCATAATATCAACAACTGCCTTCCGGCTGTATTGGC
>CAUJFR010000305.1 GCA_963169885.1 Bacteroidota bacterium | reverse complement strand
TGAAAAGCGAGGATCCGGTTTTCGCCATTCATGGGTACGATATCAGCGGCAATCGCCGTTGCCAGCAGGTCAAGATGAGCATAAGCCGTTTCCGGAGGGAGTTGCATCCGTTCGGCTAACGCACACATGAGTTTAAAACCAACCCCGCAACCGCAGAGTTCTTTAAACGGATAATTACAATCTGTTTGTTTTGGATTCAGAATGGCGACGGCCGGTGGGATGCTTTCATCCGGGAGGTGATGGTCGCATACAATAAAATCGATTCCAAGCCCGGCGGCATAACGGATAAGATCAGCCGATTTTATGCCACAATCCAGTGAAATGATCAGGGTAAATCCGTTTTCATAGGCAAAGTCGATACCGGCTTTGCTGACCCCGTAACCTTCCCGGTAGCGGTGTGGAATATAAAAATCAAGTGGTTGATGGAATTGGCGGAGAAAACGGTACATACTCGCCACGGCGGTGGTGCCATCCACATCATAATCCCCGAAGACCAGTATTTTTTCTGCAGTGGCCACAGCGGTCTGAATACGATCCACGGCTTTTTCCATATCCTTCATCAGCCAGGGGGAATGGAGGTCTGAAAGTTGCGGCCGGAAAAAGGCCTTTGCTTCCTCAAAGCGTTCAATACCGCGTTGTACCAGTATGCTGCACAAAACAGGATGTATCGTTAAGGCCTTTTGCAGCAGGGCCGTTTTTGCCGCATTTTCGGCTGGTAATTTCCATCTTTTTTCTAAGGCCATGGGGCAAAAAAATATTAAGCGCAGTGATTAGTATTTCCGGTCAGTCACGAACAGGACCATATCTTCCAGTCCTTTGCGGTAGGGACTTTCGGGAAAACTGTGCAGGATATCAAGGGCCTCTTTTTTAAAGTCATTCATTTTTTCAGTGGCATAGCGGATACCGCCTGCGGCAGTTACCTGGTCGATCACCCATTTCACTTTTGCTTTGTCCTGGTTATTGTTCTTTACAATATAGATGATCTTTCTCCGGGTTTCCTTATCTGTATTATTCAGGGTATAGATCAGCGGTAGTGTCAGCTTTTTTTCCTTGATATCATTGCCGGTGGGTTTGCCCACATCCTCACTCGCGTAGTCGAAAAGGTCGTCTTTTATCTGGAAAGCCATACCGGTTTTTTCCCCGAAAAGGCGCATTTTTTCGGTTATACCTGCGTCCTGACTCGATGACCAGGCGCCTGCGGCACAAGCCGAAGCCAGTAAAGAAGCCGTTTTATTCCGTATAATCTCGTAATAAATCTCTTCTTTCAGGTTCAGACTCCGCGCTTTTTCCAGCTGAAGGAGCTCACCTTCACTCATTTTGCGCACGGCATCGGACAGGATATGCAGGATCTGGTAGTCGTTATTGTCGAGCGAAAGTAACAGGCCCTTAGCCAGCAGGTAATCCCCGATCAGCACATTGGCCTTGGCTTTCCAGAGGGCATAAGGGGAGAAAAAACCCCGTCTTTCCATGGAATCATCCACCACGTCATCGTGCACAAGTGTCGCAGTATGAAGGATTTCCACCAAAGAAGCGGCCCGGTAGGCCGGATCAGAAATGGGGCCACATAGTTTGGCGGACAAGAGCACAAACATCGGCCGGAGCTGTTTTCCCTTGCGTTTTACCACATACCGCATAATCCGGTCCAGGAGGGGCGCATTACTGCGTACGGCCTCTTTGAATCGTTGCTCAAAAATGCTTAATTCGTCCTGGATGAGATCGGTGGGTAGTTGCATGCCAAAAAAAGGCAATTTACGGGCAAAAAAATAATTGTTTGCTAATGCATCAAAAAAGGGTCAGAAATTGACTAAGTTATTGAAAAATAAAGCGCAAAAGGGTAAATAATTGACTTAAAAATTTGGTATTTAGTCCTCATTTAATATTTTTGCGCATATTTAGGACATTGTTCACAAATCTTAATCCTTAGTTATGGCAAGCAAAAAGTACTTATTTCTGGCAGTCAGTTTCTGTCTGCTGGCGTCTTATGGTTTTTCACAAAGGGTGGGAACCAGTTATGACGTTAAAGATTCTTCCCTTGTACCCGGGAAAAGGATGCCGCAGCATACCGAATTCCTGAATGGTCAGTATAATTTCCCTTCAAAACCCCGCAATCAGTGGGAGATTGGTGTGAAAGGTGGTTTATTCCAGGTGAGCGGTGATATCCCCGCGCAGTTTGTATCTCCGGGTTTCGGAGCACATGTAAGAAAAGCATTTGGATATATTTTCTCGCTGCGCCTTGAGTATCTGTATGGTATCGGTAAAGGTTACAGCTTCAGGGAAGCTGAGAACTATGCTAAAAACCCGGCCTGGGGAGCAAACATTGCTGATCCCAACCAACGTTATTCTGCTCCCAAAGCAATAACGGCCGTTGGTGGAAACCGTCAGATTGTTTCATCTACTACAGGTCTGGCCAACACTCCGTTTGAGCATGTTTTCTACAACTACAAAACAAAAGTGCAGGACCTGAGTCTGCAAGCTGTTTTCACGTTGAACAATGTGCGTTTCCACAAATCCAAAACCGGATTCAACATCTATGGTTTTGCCGGTGTGGGCGGATCTGTTTATGACACGAAAGTGAATGCACTGGATGAAGACAACAACAACCAGAATTACAACTTCGGTTCTATCGCACAGTCTTCTTACAAGAACCGTCGCGATTTCATCAAGGACATGAAGAAAAACATCCTGGATGGCAGCTTCGAAACAGATGCTGAAAATCAGGGTGAGCGTCGTCCGAAATTATTCGGCAACACTTTCAAACCTTCCGGAACTGTAGGTATGGGAATTGCTTTCAAACTGAGCAATCGCGTAAACCTGGCCCTGGAAGATCGTTGGACCATTGTGAAAGATGATCTGCTGGATGGACAGCGTTGGCAGGAACAAGCATGGGGTGATGCGACACTGACCCGTGATTTTGATTCTTACAACTACATGACTGTAGGTTTGAATATCAACCTGGGTGCTAAATCTGTTGAGCCACTGTGGTGGCTGAATCCCCTGGATTATGCTTACAGCGAAATCCGCAATCCCCG
This sequence comes from Bacteroidota bacterium, assembly GCA_963169885.1. GTDB lineage: Bacteria > Bacteroidota > Bacteroidia > Chitinophagales > Chitinophagaceae > JJ008. The sequence continues at coordinate 656 of CAUJFR010000305.1, read as the reverse complement.
CCTGATGCGTCTGCCCAAGCCTGTATTACCTGATGTGGATCAGGATGGCGTAACAGACCAGTTTGACCGCGAGCAAACTCCTGCAGGTTGCCCGGTTGATTCTCATGGTGTGAGCCTGGATACAGATGGTGATGGTGTTCCTGATTGTAAGGATAAAGAACTGATCACGCCTACTTATTGCCAGCCGGTTGATGCCGATGGAGTTGGTAAATGCCCGGTTGCTTGTCCTGATCCTGACAAATGTCCTGATCTGTTCAAAGAGAAACCAATGGATTGTGCTGCATTAATGGGTGCCTTACCCAGCGTTTCTTTCAAAGCCGGTTCTAACAAACTGACTGATGATGCAAAAGCTGTACTGGCAACTGTTGCTTCCAAACTGCGTAACAACCCCGGTTGTAAAGTAGTTGTGGTAGGTTACTGCTCTTCTAACAAGAAAGAACAGCAGCTGAGCTGGGATCACGTAAATGCAGTGATCAACTATTTTGTGGATAAAGAAGGTGTTAGCCAGGACCGCTTTATCTTCAACTACGGCCAGGAAGGCGGCGACTGTAATACAGTTGACCTGCGTGCTGCTGCTGAAGGCGAAGATGGACCGAACAGGGTTGAACCTCCTCACCCCGCTCTCCGTAAGAACTAATTGATCCTACTTTTTGCTT
>CAUJFR010000304.1 GCA_963169885.1 Bacteroidota bacterium | reverse complement strand
TTTATCATCAGCTCCCAATAAACGGAATTCAGACTTCCAGATCTGCCGGTATGTTCTCACGACCTCTTCATATTCTCTGGAGAGACGTTCCATATCATCAGGGTGTATACGTCGCTGGCAGTTTTGCCAGAAATCCGGGATCTCGTTTCCGTCTGCCGGAAAGAAAAATTTCATTTTAGTATTGAGACTGGCCTTGTTTTCCTTATAATCATATTCGAATAAACCTTCTCTCGCTGCTTCATTCAGTGCCTGGTATTTTTTCTGCACACTTTCAGCTTTCAAATGTGAAAGTTCAATCCCCAGGTAAAGCTTACGGCTGAACAGGTATAGAAAGACAGCGGATACCACAATAAAGAAGAGCCCTTTCAGCGATTGAATTTTTTCATAAAGGACTGTGTCATTTCCCGCTATTTCAGCAGCCAGGGAATCGCCCAGCATAATCCAGACCACACTTAGTATCAGGTAGCTGATAGCCAGTACGGCGGAGGAGGAGATTTTAGGTTGCACACCGGTGCGAAAAGGGAAAAACTGAATTTTCAAGTAGTGGAAAGGTTTTACTGAAAGCTAAAGTAAATCTACCAGAAAACCAATACTATGACCTGAGCAAAACTACGTATGATAATGCTCAGTGCTGCCGGAAATGCGGGGGAGCAAATGATACAGTACGCTCTTTTTCATTGAGTTGTAACGAAAACGGTTATTGCTGAATATATTTTTCGTGTTGCAGTGTCCCGTTGGATTTATTTTGCAGACTGATAAAATAGAGGCCAGCATTCAGTTTCGGAAGTTCAATAGAACTACTTGTAAGCTGACTATCGAAAAGCAGCAGGCCAGCTGTATTCCTGATACTGATTTTTACATTACGGGGATCCGTGATTCCCTGGAAATACAGCGTCCGGCCGCTGTTTGGTACCGGGTAAATGGTGATTCCGGATTTTTTTTGGATACGTACCTGCCGGGTTTCCGAGTAAGTACTCTTGCCATCGAGGTCGGTTTGTTTTAAGCGATAGTAGGAAAGGCCGGATAACGGGTCGGTATCTGTGATCGTGTATTCAGCCGCTGTGAACTGGTTCGTGTGTCCGGGAATATTCTTAACCAGCGTCCAGTTCTGCCCATCAGCGGATCGTTCAATACTAAAATAATCATTGTTTTCTTCAGAAGCAGTTTCCCAGCTGATCGCCACCTGCCGTCCGGCAGCCGCGACGTTAAAAGAAGTTAGTTTTACGGGCAATGGATTGGCCGAAACATTGAATGAGACAATTCCATTGCTGATGCCAGGACCGGCTGTAATTAATTGAACCGTGTTACATTGTAAAGATGTAAGGGTGGCTGTTGCGCAATCACTGGTGGATTGCCAGGCATTACTTTGCGTTATTACAGTGCCATTGCCGCCATTGAGGGGTAAGGAGAAAAAGTGTGAAGCCGATCCGCAGCCGAATGTACCTTGTAATGTATAAAGGGAACCGGGAATATTACTGCCGGTGAACGTTACACTATAATCCAGCCGGAGATTATAATTATATCCCCAGGTACAATTGTTCGTCGAAGTAATAATGGCTTTGGGCTGGATGACCACATTAACGGTATATCCGTTTGAGGATACAATATTAACCTGGGAATTGGCGGAACTGAAAGCAAGAACAGCAAAAAGGGCAAAAAGAATGTTGTATAAAGTTTTCATCATCGGGTTGAGTTACGGATTATGTGCAGCAAAAGTATAGTGTCATTCCTTCATTTACAATCGTATTACTACCATGAAAATTACGTTTCTACTGTCTACTTCTTAAGCGGAGATAAGTAGGCCTACTTAATTTCCGAAAATGCTAAGGGCTTTGCCTTAGTGAGGGTTTTACGTATAGGTTATTTGTGCTTTTACCTGCCTGGATATTCAGCCTCCGGATTTTAATTCAATCAACCCGGCGATGTATTGATCCGGGGAGGATTTCCCGGACATGCAGTCATGGTAGCTGATATGGCATTGAGTAAAAACGGAGAGGAAATTTTTACACTGATTCAGGGCTATCAGCCGGCACAGGATATGCATATATTGTTGAATCCGTTAGCGCTGGAGGACTCTCCCTGGTATACTATTCCCGCCGGTGATACAATTTATACCCCGGAATGGGTATTTTATAAGCAGCAGTTACGTCGCTGGTGAATTTTTTGTTTTAGCGGGTTCAGTTGAATATCTTACGGTATGAAAAAACATTCCATCCTCAGCTTGTTTCACCTCTTTTTTACCTGCATGCAATTGTCTGCTCAGACCGGTGAAAACAAAGGATGGCCTTCCGTAGAGCGGTATGGATTTATTTCCGAGTGTATCAAAGCCGCACAGAAAGGAATGAGTGAGGATACCGCCCGTTTTTACTGTTATTGCATGGTATTTAAAATGGAAGAAAAATATCCCAGCATTGAAGAAACTGCCGGCATGACAGAAGAAAAAATGATGTCGCCCGAGTGGCAGAAAGAAATACAGGCCTGCCTTAAAGGATATTGGAATAGTAAAGACAGGAATGATTTTCTTACGAATTGTATTAATTCGGCAAAAGACGGGTTGGGAGAAGAGAAAGCAAGTAATTATTGTGCCTGTATGTTGTATAAAGTGGAAGTAATGTTCCCGGATGCTTCGGCCATGGCTGAACAAATCACCGAAGAGAAAATAAATAGTCCGGAATGGAAGAAAATCATACAATCCTGCCTGGACTTTTAATAGATTGCGTGAGCATATATGGATTCCCTGACGCATATCGCCATAGGGGCCTGTATCGGAGAGGTCTTCGCCGGGAAAAAGCTGGGAAAGAAAGCCCTTTTATGGGGTGCACTGGCTCAGAGCATACCGGATATTGATTTTATTGCCGCAGCATGGACCAGTACAACTGAAGGCTTGCTGGCACACCGGGGGGTTACCCATTCCTTCCTTTTTGCCATACTGATTACACCTTTAATTGCTTTTGCAGCGGATCGTTGGCATCGTCCGCATAATATCACATTTAAAAAGTGGCTGTTTTTTTTCGGTACACAGATCCTGATCCATTTACTGATTGACGGGATGAATGTGTATGGTGCCGGATGGTTTGAGCCGTTCAGTCATCAACGGGTTTCTTATAACTGGATTTATGTGGCAGATCCGTTTTTCTCCATCTGGCCAGGGATCAGTTTATTGGTCCTGCTTTTGTCCAGTCGGTACTTCCGTTTACGTCAATTCTGGGCCCGGTCGGCA
>CAUJFR010000303.1 GCA_963169885.1 Bacteroidota bacterium | reverse complement strand
GCTGCAGGCTCTTTGTTGGGAATTACACTTAATCGTTCAGGATCATTCCCCGTTGGTAAAGTTGAATTCCTTGATTTATTCCCCCTGAGTTTTGTTGAGTTCCTGGATGCCATTCATGAAACTCAGTTAGCGGATCTTTTACGAAATCCGGATTGGTTATTAGTTGCTTCTTTCAATATAAAATTTACGGATCGGTTAAGGCAATATTATTATACCGGTGGTATGCCCGAAGTTGTATTACAATATTCCGTTAGCGGGGACATGAACCAGGTAAGAGAGATACAGAAGCGGATACTTGTCTCGTATGAACAGGATTTTTCGAAACATGCGCCGGCTGAAATTGTACCCCGTATCCGGATGATCTGGAGCGGGGTCCCTGCACAGCTGGCAAAAGAAAACCGGAAATTTATTTATGGTCAGATAAAAGCCGGTGCAAGAGCAAAGGATTTTGAACTGGCGTTATCCTGGTTGATCGATTGCGGATTACTGTATAAAGTACATAATGTATCTAAGCCGGCACTGCCCCTGAAAGCATATGAGGAATTAAATACATTTAAACTTTTTATGCTGGATATAGGTTTATTGGGGGCGCTTACTGAACTGGATGCAAGAACACTGCTGGAAGGCAATACTGTCTTTACTGAATTCAAAGGAGCGTTAACAGAGCAGTATGTTTATCAGCAATTACGCACAATGAATGATCTTCCGGTTTATTATTGGTCGGCAGGGAATGCCCGTTCAGAGGTGGATTTTCTTTTACAGCATAATGGACAAATCATTCCATTGGAAGTTAAGGCAGAAGAAAACCTGCATGCGAAGAGTCTCCGTGTTTTTTGCGAAAAATATAAACCAGCACTTGCGGTTCGTAGCTCCATGTCGGGCTACAGAAAAGAAGACTGGATGACAAATCTGCCGCTTTATGCGGTGAGTACAATTACACAGTTACAGTAAAAAGTAATGAAAGAAAATATTTCTTTAATTTTACTTTCGCTTGCTGCGCTGCTTTGAACACGTACACACGATATACGCCCGATGAACTGCTCCACCTGATAACACAGGATCATGAAGCGGCTTTCTCCGAACTCTATGAACGGTACTGGGAGAAATTATATGTAATTGCTTATAATCGTCTCAGGGATAAGGTGGCCGCAGAAGATATCGTACATGATGTGTTTACCGCACTCTGGACCAACCGGCATATTACCCAAATAGATAACGCTGAAAATTACCTCGCCGTAGCCGTGAAATATGCGGTACTGAACCGCGTGAAACGGACTATCCGGGACCGCGAAAAACATGCCCGCAGTGTGGCCGAAGTCCCGGTGGCGGACTGCCAGATTGAAACAGCCCTGCATTATAAAACCATCATCGAACGGGTAAGGCAGGAAGTGGAACAGCTACCAGCCCGTTGCCGGTTGATCTTCCAATATAGCCGGGAAGAAGGATTACCGGTAAAAGAAATCGCCAGGCGGCTCCACATTTCTCCAAAAACCGTTGAAAATCAGCTTGGTAAGGCTGTTCGTCAACTCAAACTGGCCGCCCGTAGCCTGCTTCATTCCTTGCTTTAATTTTTCATGAAAATAGTTTTAAACCGCATGGGGGATTTTTCATTCCCGGTGTACTCCTTTATATAACCAGCATGAAACTGACAGAACATTTTGCAAAACTGATTGAAAAATACGAGGCCGGCACTGCCAGCCCGGAGGAGATCATTGAATTGAATGAGTGGTATCATTCATTTGATGACACGGCCGCAACTGTTGCTTCGGATAATCCATTGACAAAGGAAGATCTGGGACGTAGTATTAAAGAGCGGATCAATTACAGCAACCAGGAAGAACCCCCAGCGATATATCGCCGGGGCTGGTTTCGTGCTGCTGCGGTGGTACTCGTCCTGATCCTGGGAGCCACTTATATTTATTATAACCAATCCGGCCCGGATAAACAGGTGATCGTTAAAACACCGGTTAAACAAATCCCTGTTGAAGTAGTGCCCGGTGGAAATAAAGCCTTGCTCACCCTGGCCGATGGCTCCACCATTATACTGGACAGCGCAGCTAACGGTGTACTGAGTACCCAGGGGAATATTGAAGTCAAAAAAATGGATAATGGATTACTGGCTTATAAAGTGAATGGTAAAATACTGTATGAGGATGATGCTGCTTTTTACAATACCATTACAACTCCCCGTGGCGGACAATACAAAGTAACGCTGTCTGACGGTACTACTGTTTGGCTGAACGCCGCCTCCTCTATCCGTTTCCCTGTTTACTTTACCGGCAATGAACGGGTGGTGGAAGTAACCGGCGAAACCTATTTTGAAGTAGCAAAGAATGCGACAAAACCCTTTAAGGTCAAAACAGTGAATCAGGAAGTGGAAGTGCTGGGCACCCATTTCAATATTAATGCATACGACGACGAAGCCAGTATCAAAACCACATTACTGGAAGGGAAAGTAAAAGTAACTGTACCTGGAAAGTCGGCCACCCAGCCGGCCCGTTTCCTGCAGCCCGGACAGCAATCCGGTATCAGCAAGAATGGCCAGATCAATATCATTAACAATGCGGACACCGAAGAAGCCGTAGCCTGGATCAGGGGCCGTTTCCAGTTTGAAAATACGGACTTGCGCAGCATGCTCCGGCAATTTGCCCGTTGGTATGATGTGGAAGTGGAATACAGGGGTCCGGTGGATTTATATTTTACAGGACAACTGACCCGCAACGAGGAAGTGAGAAAAGTATTTAAACAACTGGAACTGACCGGTGAAGTGCATTTCCGGATAGAAGGAAGAAAAGTAATAGTAACCAGATAAAAACGATCATATGAATACAAAAAACCGATTGCTTTTTCCCGTAGGTATGGATGGATAGGCAACGGCAGATTTGAATAAAAAACCGGATTCTGTTAGAGGCAGAACCCGGCGGATGTTCAGGTCTGCCAATAAACAATTGTGCACTGCTTATTATTCAACCCTGGCCGATGTAAACATCTGGCCTTTAAACAATACAAATTTATGTATTTCACTGCAGTTTGCCGGTCCGGCCTCAGCAGGCCTCCGCTGGCAAGACAAACGATTAAGTTTATGAAACTTACCACTGTATTACTGTTTGCAGCCTGCTTGCAGGTAAGTGCCAATGGCTTTTCTCAACGGGTAACTATCAAAGAGAATAATGCCACACTCCGACAGGTGTTTGAGGAAATCCGCAAGCAGACCGGTATACAGTTCTTTTATGCTGTAAACACGATGCAGGTGGCAAAGCCGGTTTCGATTTCTGTTAAGAATGAACCCCTGGAAAAGGTACTGGAACTTTGTTTCCGTGACCAGGAGCTGACCTATACGATTTCGGAGAATACCATCATCGTAAAACGGAA
>CAUJFR010000302.1 GCA_963169885.1 Bacteroidota bacterium | reverse complement strand
CAACCTCCAACCTCCAACTATTACCAGCGTTTCTTAGTAATTAATTATTTGCTCCTGTATCCCCGCGGGCAATTCCCTCCACCCATACTGCTGGTTCCTTAACTGTGGTTCGAAACCGGCTTCGCGGATGGCGTCCTGCATGCTCTTGTAGGTGAAACGGTGGGGAGCGCCGGCGGCACTGACCACGTTTTCCTCGATCATGATGGAACCAAAATCGTTGGCACCGGCATGCAGACAAAGCTGGGCGGTTTGTTTACCGACCGTAAGCCAGCTGGCCTGGATATTCTTCACATTGGGGAGCATGATCCGGCTGATGGCGATCATCCGGATATATTCTTCGGCGGTGGTCAGGTTCTTTACTCCGCGGATTTTGGCTAATAACGTATCCACATCCATGAAGGTCCAGGGAATAAAAGCCAGGAATCCCTTGGCCTGCTCCGGTTTCTTCGCCTGTACCTCGCGGATCTTCACGAGGTGTTCAAAACGTTCCTGAATCGTCTCCACATGGGCAAACATCATGGTGGCAGAGGTGGTGATATCGAGTTTGTGCGCCTCATGCATAATGTCGAGCCATTCCTGTGCTCCGCATTTGCCTTTACTGATAAGACGACGCACCCTGTCGATCAGAATCTCGGCCCCGGCCCCGGGTAGGGAATCCATACCGGCTTCCTTCAGTGCTTTCAACACCTCATGATGGGTGCTTTTTTCCAGTTTGGTGATATGTGCCACTTCGGGTGGCCCGAGAGTATGCAGTTTAATGGTCGGAAACTCGGCCTTGATTTGCCGGAAAGTATTCACATAGTAGTCCAGTCCCAGGTCAGGGTGATGGCCTCCCTGTAATAACAGCTGGTCGCCCCCGTATTTCAGGGTTTCTTCGATCTTGACCCTGTAAGTGGGCATATCTGTGATATAGGCTTCGGCATGTCCGGGGATGCGGTAGAAATTACAGAATTTGCAATTGGCGATACAGACATTAGTCGTGTTCACATTGCGGTCGATCTGCCAGGTCACTTTACCATGGGGCACCTGCTTTTTGCGGAGCTCATCGGCAATCAGCATCAGATCCGCCAGCGGGGCATGGTGATACAGGTGCATGCCCTCTTCAACGGTCAGGAAGCCAAAGTCTGCGGCTTTGGCGTATAATTCGTTTAACTGCATGGCGCAAATTTACAGTTGTAATACAGATAATATGACGAGTGGTTGGAAAACCTCCTCATATTACAGTAATTTTAAAAGGGAAGGGGCCTGTATTGCATCATTTTGCCCCATTTTCCTGTCTCCTTACTGAACTGTTAACCGCATGAAGTATTGCTTGTCCGGCATATTCATCCTCCTCACCTGGTTTTGTGCCCCGACGCTTCGGGCCCAGGAAGAGTTTATTGAGCCGCCCTCCCGGCATCTCACGACCGTACCCTTTACCCAACTGACCGGCGGGATTATTATCCTGCATGCCCTGATCGATTCACATCCCGACACCCTCAATTTTGTACTGGACACCGGCAGCAGCGGTATTTCCCTCGACTCAGCCACGGCCGAATACCTGGGCATGAACCCGGTACCGTCTGAACGCACCATCCGCGGTATCGCGGGGATCCGGAAAGTGAATTTTCTCTATAACCGAAGCCTCCATTTTCCCGGACTGACCGTGGAAAACCTGGATTTTCATATCAACGATTATGAATTGCTTACCACCGTTTATGGGGAACGGATCGATGGGATCATCGGTTATTCGATCATCAGCCGTTATATCCTGAAGATCGATTATGACAGCATGAAGCTGAGTTTTTTCAGCAAAGGCACGATGCGTTATCCCAAGGGGGGCTACCTGCTTAAACCCACGATCAGTCAACTGGTCTCCCAACCCATGCGGGTGAAGGATGAAAAAGCGATCTATTCCCGTTTCCTGTTTGACATCGGCGCGGGTCTTTGCCTGTTATTGTCCAGGGAGTTTGTGGACGACAGTGTGTTTTTCAGTAAGAAAAGAAAACGGTATATCAAGGAGGCCGAAGGTCTGGGTGGCAAGATTGATATGGAACTGACAGTGATGAAGGAGGCACGGGTCGGTCCCTATAAATTCAGGAATGTACCTGTCTTTATTTTTGATGATGAGTACAATGTCAGTTCTTATCCCTATATGGGTGGCATCGTTGGGAATGACCTGTTGCGCCGCTTTAATGTGATTCTCAACTATGGCAAAGGCGATATTCATATCACCCCCAATACACATTATAGTGATGTGTTCGACTACTCTTATTCCGGTATCGAACTCTATCTGCTCAATGGCGTCATCATTGTCGGGGATGTGGCCAAGGGTTCTCCCGCCGAAGCCGTAGGTTTAAAGGAAGGAGATGAAGTGATCGCCATCAATAAAAATCTGCTGCATAACCTCAATGCTTATAAAATAGCCCTGCAGGCCCCCAATCAGAAAATCAAGATTATCATCCGCCGGGAAGGAGAGATGAGGGAGTTTGAGTTTAAGGTGAGGAGTATTAAGTGACGCCCCTTTTTCACTAATTTTACCGCTTCAACTATTCCCGTAAATAACTATGATACAATTCGAACGTTTCACCCTTTCCAACGGCCTTCGTGTGATCGTGCACCAGGACCTGAGCACGCCGCTGGCGGTGATGAATATTATGTACGATGTAGGGGCCCGCGATGAAGACCCGAAGCAGACCGGCTTTGCGCATTTATTCGAACACCTGATGTTTGGCGGCTCCGTGAATATTGAGGATTATGATGAACCCCTGCAGATGGCGGGTGGGGAGAATAATGCTTATACCACCAATGACCTGACGAATTACTATATCTCCCTTCCCGCTGAAAATCTGGAAACCGCTTTCTGGCTGGAAAGTGACCGGATGCTGTCACTGGCCTTTGGTGATAAAAGCCTGGAGACCCAACGCAAAGTGGTCTGTGAGGAGTTCAAGGAACATTACCTCACCAAACCCTATGGCGATGTATGGCATAAAATGCGGGAACTCTCATACAAAGTGCATCCTTACCGCTGGATGACCATCGGGAAAGAACTCTCTCATATTGAAGACGCGAAACTGGAAGATGTAAAGAACTTTTTCTTCAAACATTACCGTCCGGTGAATGCCGTACTGGTGGTGGCGGGAAATGTAACCACTGAAAAAGTAAAGGCCCTGGCGGAGAAATGGTTTGGCGATATTCCATCCGGCGAAAAATATGTACGCAATCTGCCACAAGAGCCTGAACAGACCGAAGCCCGCCGGATGGAGATCCATGCGGATGTGCCGCTGGATGCTTTTTATAAGACCTGGCATATGGGCAGCCGGCTCGAACAACGCTATTATATTACCGATCTGCTGACGGATATTCTCAGTGGTGGTGGTTCATCCCGTCTTTACCAGGCCCTGGTAAAAGAGCAACAATTGTTCAGCAATATCGAATGTCACCATTTCGGCAGCACGGAGAACGGATTAGTGGCGGTGGAAGGCAAACTGGTCAAAGGCGTAAAGATCGAAGACGCGGAGAAAGCGGTAATGGCCGAACTCGAAAAGATAAAAACCAGGTTGGTCAGTGAACAGGAACTGCAGAAAGTGAAGAACAAGACAGAAAGCATGATCGCATTTGAGGATATGAGTGTGATGAGCCGGGCCAATAGTCTTGCGTATTATGAAAATCTCGGCGATGCCGCCTGGATGAATGAAGAACTGCAAAAATACGCGGCGGTAACGGTGGAGGATATCCGCAATGAGGCGGGAAGGATATTCAGGGAGGAGAATTCGAATACGATTTATTATCTGGCTAAAGGAAACTGATTGGTACGGCTTCGCCGCAGGTTTTAACACATAGGAACATAGAAACATAGGGAACACATAGGGAAGGTATTGGAAAGTAAGTGGCAGACATAGAAAAACAAGAACAACTTTCATTAAGCAACTGCCCCTCTAAACACCAAACGCCTAAACAGCTAAACAGTTTACTAATCTACTCCGCATAGCGGCATAAAATATTTATATGATCGACAGAAAACAACCGCCTCCCATCGTGGATGCCGTGAATTTTAACCTGCAACTGAAACCCTACCAGTCCTATACGTTGCGGAATGGCGTACCCGTGTATGCCGTGAATGCCGGAGCGGAAGAAGTGATGCAGCTGGAGTGGGTATTTTTTGCCGGGAACAGCCAGGAAGAGCAGAACCTGGTGGCCGCCACCACGAATTTTTTGTTACGTAATGGCACGAATACAAAAACCGCTTTTCAGCTGAATGAATATTTTGAATATTACGGAGCTTATGTCAACAGGGCCTGTTATAATGAAACGGCTACCATCTCCATGCACTGTCTTAGTAAACATGTGGGCGAACTGCTGCCGGTGGTGAAGGAAATGATCACGGAGTCCACTATGCCCTCGGAGGAACTGGCCATTTACCAGCAGAATATGAAACAGCGGCTGAAGGTAAGCCTGAAGAAAAGTGATTTTGTAGCGGGGCGGCTGATCGATACATACCTGTATGGGGAGAAACATCCGTATGGAAAATACAGCTGTGCGGAGGATTTTGATGCCCTCGAAAGAGACCAGTTGCTGCAATACTACAATCAATATTATACACAAGGTAAACTGATGCTTTTTGTAGCAGGAAAACTGCCGGAGAATATCAATCTCCTGCTCGATGAACATTTTGGCGACCTGCCCAATAACCCGGTGGAGGTAAAAGAACACCAGATTGTTCTGGCACAGGAAAAGAAATACCGGGTTACCAATGATATTAATGGGGTACAAGGTTCCATCCGTATAGCCCGTACTTTCCCGAACCGGCATCATCCTGATTTCTTAAAAGTCCAGGTGCTGAATGCTTTGTTTGGCGGCTTTTTCGGTTCCCGGTTGATGAGCAATATCCGCGAAGACAAGGGTTACACATATGGCATCCACAGTTACCTGCATAACCATATCCAGCATTCCGCCTGGATGGTAAGTACCGAAGCAGGCAAGGATGTAGCCGAAGCCACGGTGACCGAAGTATATAAGGAAATGAAACTACTTCGCGAAGAACTGGTGGATGAAGAAGAACTCTTACTGGTCCGCAACTACCTCATGGGCTCCATTCTCGGCGATCTCGATGGTCCCTTCCAGATCATCGGCCGCTGGAAGAACATCATCCTGAATAATATGTCGGAGAATTATTTCTACGATGCGATTCATACGATCAAGACGATTTCGGCGGAGGAGTTGAAGGGGCTGGCGGAGAAGTACCTGATACCGGAGGACTTTTATGAATTAATTGTTGTCTGAGGAAAGATAGGAATAAGTACGGTCTTAAAGCCAAGTACGAGGTACGAAGTACGAAGTACGATCTTAAAGCAGGTGGGTCGTTTATAGGCTCGTAGTATACAATTTCTCTCCCCTCTTTAAGCATTTGCGTAGATACCTTGCCTCTCCCCGCTATAGGATCGTACTTCGTACTTCGTACCTCGTACTTTACTACAGTTCTTTTTCCCCAGATAATCTCTTACCTGAAAATTCCCGAACTTAGTACTATGTTATTCGACCGCAAAGAACTGTCCGACGAACAGCTTGTCCGTTTTTACCGTAGCCTTCTCTGGCCCCGCATGATCGAAGAGAAAATGCTGGTATTACTGCGGCAGGGAAGAGTATCCAAATGGTTTAGTGGGATTGGCCAGGAGGCCATTGCCGTGGGTGCCACACTGGCCCTGCAGGAAGATGAATGGATCATGCCTATGCACCGGAATCTCGGGGTCTTCACTTCCCGTAATATGCCCCTGAGTAAACTCTTTATGCAATGGCAGGGTGCCAAAGAAGGATACAGCAAGGCGCGGGAGCGCAGTTTCCATTTCGGCAGCCGTGAACATCATATCTGCGGGATGATTTCCCACCTCGGTCCCCAGCTGGC
>CAUJFR010000301.1 GCA_963169885.1 Bacteroidota bacterium | reverse complement strand
CAACCCGATCATTACCAGTTTATGATCCTTATTCCAAGGTGCATCCGAAATTTCGGTGTTGATGGAAAACGGATCCTTGCCGGCTGGTTGCGGATATTCATACTTAAAATAGTTCACCATCTCTTCGATACGTACAGCATTGGCCGGTGGCAACTGTCCATTGTTCAGAAATCGGCGTACATTGCTGTATCCGGCTGCATCAACATCAATGGAGAAAGTGGAAAGTGGCTCATTACTAACCGATAAAAATTTATTCTCGTTGATCTTCTCATAGCTTTCTCCATCAAAATAACCGTAGGGTGCTGGTGAATAAAAGCCATTCCCGTTTCCATTCGTGGTCTGCAGACCGGCCACCCTGCCTGACAAGGCAGCATTCAGATTGACCGGGGTGCCAGTACTATTTGCTCCAACAACCACAGTACTACTGGTGAGCATACGTTTTTTCTGTCCATAAGCACTTGTTATCACCACTTCCTGCATAGTGGGTGACATTTCTTTTAACACCACATCTATCTTTGTATGGCCATTTATGGGCACTTCGACCTGCTCCATATCAGTTGAAGAGAAAATCAATGTTCCCTTCAGCTCACTCACACTTAGGGAATATATTCCATCAATTCCTGAGGCTGTTCCGATTTTGGTCCCTTTCAGTCGAACAGACGCACCAACAACCGGAATCCCTTTTTCATCCGTTATTTTACCAGTTATTGTTACACTGTTTACCGGCCGGAAAGCCAGCACAAAAACCAGCACTGGTGTCAGCAGAAAAAGTAATCGTTTCATATTTTAGCATTTTCATACCCTGATGCGGGTATTTCAGCCATTGCATAAATCGTTCATAAAAATTTTATTCCCTAATTTTAAGGCCTTGGCTTTCCTGAAGCAGATACCACAAGAACCTCTCTCTGATAAAGAGCTCGTTACCCGCTATAAACAAGGGGGCGATATGGCCGTGCTCGGCGAACTCTACCAACGCTATATGGAACTGGTCTACGGGGTTTGCCTCAAATACTTTAAAGAACCCGAACGAGCCAAGGACAGTGTGATGGCCATCTTTGAGGAACTGGTATCAAAATTGAAGAAACATGAGGTGGAGAACTTCCGGGCCTGGCTGCATCAACTGGCTAAAAACCATTGTCTAATGGCCCTCCGGACCCCAAAGAATATGAAAACGGTGGAATTCAAGGGGGAACTTATGCAAACGGAGGAAAACCTGCATCTGAATGGCATACTGGAGAAGGAAGAAAACTTCCGGAAACTGGAAGACTGCCTGGGAAGCCTGGCAGCCGAGCAACGGGATTCGATCCGGCTTTTCTACCTGGAGGGCAAATCCTACAATGAGGTGGCCAGCCAGACCGGGCTGGAATGGAATAAAGTCAGGAGCCTGATCCAGAACGGAAGACGGAACCTGAAAAACTGTATGGAAACCACAGGGAACAACGAAATGGATTTTGATTAAAAAAAATTAAGAACTTTATACTGCCGGATGGCAAACGGGCATACCATAAAAAATTATTCAGCAACTGATATCGAAAAATATCAACAGGGATTGCTTTCAGCGGCCGAAGCGCATGCTATGGAAAAAGCAGCTCTGGAAGACCCCTTCCTGGCTGATGCCATGGAAGGTTATGCAGAAGCGGGAACCACCCTTCAAGCCGATCTGGAAGACCTGAAGAAAAGACTGGCTCAACGTACGGAAGAGAAAACCAACGTAATTCCCCTGGGAGGTGCCGGCAAATCTGCCTTCCCCTTTATGCGGGCGGCCGTCATGATTGGGGTATTGGCTGGTGCGGGTACCCTGGCCTATCTGTTTATGTTTAAGGGAAAAGAACAGCCGATTGCCCAGGCAAAACCGGAAAGCAACAGCCCCGCTGTTGTGATTAAAGATTCTGGAAATACCAATGCAGTTTCCAATCTTACTGTTACTGATTCAAACATACAAACGGGGAATACTACGGCCAAACTGAATACGGATAAACAGACAATCAATTCAAACCCTGACAAGGAAAGGCTTCCTGCAAAAGAAGAAAATAAGGGTACCGATCAATCTGCGGCTGATGTTTCGATGTCCGGTGAAGAATTGGTAGTGGTCAATGATGTAATGAAAGACCTGGCAAAGTCTTCCAAATGGAAAGCTACTGATCAGGAAAAAAAGAGAGCGGAAGCTGCTAAAAAGGAAAGTCAGTTGGGCTTTAACGCCATTCAAGCTCCCGGTAATGGCGCACCGGTAGCAGCAACCAATCAAAAAGCCAAGGCGTTTGCTCCTGCACCTGCGAATAAAGCAGAAGAAAATAATTTTTTAAAGACTAACATATTTCGGGGTCGGGTGACCGATGGCATGAACTTCGGTGTTCCCTTTGCCAAAGTCACCAATACCGATGACAATGTCGGAACGTATACCGATGCCCGCGGGTTCTTCAACCTTACCTCCCCCGACTCCGTACTGCATGTACAGGTCAGGTCCATTGGTTTCGAAAACAATGCCAGCCAGTTGAGATACAGTGTACCCAATAACCAGGTCATTCTCCAGAATGACAGCCGCAGCCTCAATGCCCTCGTGATCAATAACCAGCGGGCCAATTCCTTCCGCCGTTCTGATAATAATAACACCCGGCTGGAAGAACCCGTACCGGCTGATGGCTGGGAAAACTATGACACTTACCTTAGTAATAACCTGGTAATGCCGGAAGAATACCGGAATAAACCCAGTACCACGACTACCGCTGTCGAAGTATCTTTCGAAGTGGATGCCAAAGGGGAACCGGTGAATATCCGGGTGGAAAAGTCGCTTTGCGATAAATGCGACAAAGAAGCCATCCGCCTTATCAAAGAAGGTCCGAAATGGAAGCAGAACGCCCGGAACAATCGTACAACCGTAACCATTCCGTTCAACCAACTGTTTTAATCCACAGACCATCCGGAGGTACTTATTTCCCTTACCTTCGTCAATCAAAAATCAGCTTATTATGAAAAAAGTATTTTTAACCTTACTGGCTGCTTTATGCCTGATTAACGCTGAAGCCCAGTTAAAGACCCCCGCCCCCAGTCCCACTCAAACCGTGAAACAGGACTTTGGCCTGGGCAGCATTGAACTTTCTTATTCACGCCCGGTCATGAAAGGCCGTAAAATTTTCGGCGACCTGGTTCCTTTCGGAAATGTTTGGCGTACCGGTGCCAACAGTGCCACCCTGGTTACTTTCAGCGATGAAGTAACTATTGGCGGTAAAAAAGTACCTGCCGGCAAATATGGACTGCTTAGCATTCCCAATAAGGACAGCTGGACACTGATCATCTCCAAACAGCTGGATGTAACCAGTCCGGCCGCCTACAAAGCCGAAAGCGATGTAGTACGGGTGGATGTGAACACTATGAAACTGGAGGAGAAGACAGAATCATTCACCATTCAGTTTGCCAATGTAAAACCCACCAGTTGTGAACTGCACATCATGTGGGAGAACACAGCGGTATCCCTTCCCATCAGTACCGATGTTGACAAAAAAGTGATGACCCAGATCGACCAGCTGATGAATAAAGACACACGTCCTTATTTCAATGCCGCTATGTATTACATGGACAATGGCAAAGATCTCAACCAGGCGCTTAGCTGGTTTGACAAAGCCGTTGAAATGAATGCCGCTGCTTTCTGGATCCATCATCAGCGTGCCAATTGCCTGGCCAAACTGGGCAAGAAAGCCGAAGCCAAAGCCGCCGCTGAAAAATCCAAAGAATTAGCCGCTGCTGCAAAAAATGATGATTATGTGAAACTGAATGAAAAACTGCTTGCGGATCTGAACAAGTAAGTTTTCGAAGAAAATTATGTTTTTAAAAAGGGCTGCTTCTT
>CAUJFR010000300.1 GCA_963169885.1 Bacteroidota bacterium | reverse complement strand
TCGCCGATACCGGGTTCGCTCAAGTCCTTTGCCGGTACCAATACCTACCAGGCAAGCGATATGCCGGCGATTGATTTTCTGATTATCTCGCACGATCACTGGGATCACCTGGATTATCAAACCATTCAACAACTGAAACAAAAGACCGGTAAAGTGATCTGCGGCATGGGCGTGGCCGAACATTTCAGTTACTGGGGCTGGTCCAAAGATCAGCTCATTGAGCGTAACTGGTACGACAGCGTCGACCTGGCAACTGGTTTTAAAATCACGCTCACGCCGGCGCGTCATTTTTCCGGTCGCACGTTCAAACGGAATGTGTCGCTATGGACCTCTTATGTATTACAAACACCTTCCGCTAAACTCTTCCTCGGCGGCGACAGCGGCTATGGTCCGCATTTCAAAATCATCGGCAATCAGTATGGTCCCTTTGACCTGGCCCTGCTCGAATGTGGCCAATACAATAAGAACTGGCCCTATATCCATTCCACCCCCGAAGAAGTGATACAGGAAGTAAAAGACCTTCGCGCTGATCGGTTTATTCCCGTACATCATTCCAAATTCAAACTGGCGCAACATCCCTGGTATGAACCGGTGGAGACAGTGAAGGCGTTGGCTACCGGTATGTTTATTATTACGCCGGTGATTGGAGAGAAAGTCAAGCTAGAAGCAAGAAGCTAGAAGCGAGAAGGGGGTTTCTGCCGTCCCTTTTTGTATTTCTCTGCGCCTTCTGCTTCCTCCGGGGTTGTTGTATCGGGCTCCGCAGCTTTTAGCTGTGGGGATTTATTATGTCGCCTGTGGCGACACAGGAAGAAGCTCATGGGCCGCTTAACGAGGCCTCCGGGCCTCGTCTGTATTTGGCGAGTGTTTCGGGATAAGATGGCTGTTTTGTTTTGCAGGTTATAATTATGTCACCCATTCTGGGCTCTGTGGGCATTTTCTGATCATCGTGCTATAATTGTGTTACCCCTTCGGGGCTTTGTGGGCCTTTTATTATTTCCATTCTATAATTGTATTACCCATCCCATCTTCGCTTATTATTCTCCGTAACCTTTGGTGAAGGAGGAAAGGCTACGGGCGGCAGGTCGGGGCTAGAAGCGCATTAGTTGTTTATCGGGCTTCTGCTTTATATAATCATGCCACCCCTTCGGGGTTGGAAGACGCCTGTATCGATATCTTACTAATTCAGCCAGACCTAACAAAAACGCTCTTAGAACGCCCCTTCTCGCTTCTAGCTTCTCGCTTCTCGCCTCATACGAAGATTTTTACTATTTGGCAGGTCTGAGGCACATAATCCCTGATTTTATTAAAATTTCCGGAATATAATCCCTAAATTTATATCAAATTCAGGATTATGATCCAGAGAATGATCCAATCTTCCATTCAGCTGGACCTTTTCAAGGGAAAGGCCATTATCATTTCCGGTCCCAGGCAGGTGGGTAAGACCACTTTGCTGAAAGAGCTGGACCGGCTGAATCCGGGTAAATCGCTCTGGCTGAACTGTGATGAGCCGGATATCCGTTTACTACTGGAAGAGGTTACTTCCACCGCCCTGAAATCCCTCATCGGAGATCATAAAATTGTATTTATTGACGAGGCCCAGCGCGTGAAGAATATTGGACTCACGTTGAAGATACTGGTGGACAATTTGCCGGACTTGCAGGTGATTGCCACCGGATCCTCTGCTTTGGAGCTGGCCAACCATATCAACGAACCACTGACAGGCCGCAAATGGGAATACCAGTTATACCCGCTATCCACTATGGAAATGGTGCATCATAGTTCCGTGCTGGAAGAAGGCAGGCTATTGCAACAGCGGCTGATTTATGGTTTTTACCCGGATATTATCAATCATCCTTCCAGGGCGGCGGACTCCCTGCAGGAACTGGCGGACAACTATCTCTATAAAGATCTGTTGTCCCTGGAGTCTATCCGGAAACCGGTATTGTTAGAACGGATCGTTACCGCATTGGCACTACAGATTGGTAATGAAGTTTCATTTACTGAACTGGCCCGGTTAACGGGTGCCGATCCCAAAACCGTTGAACAATATGTGCAGTTGCTTGAAAAAAGTTATATCCTTTTTCAATTGCCTGCATTCAGCCGGAATCTCCGTAATGAAATCAAGAAAGGACGGAAAATTTATTTTTATGATAATGGGATCCGGAATGCCATTATCAAAAACTTCAATCCCCTCGAACTCCGCCAGGATACCGGTGCCCTTTGGGAAAATTTTTTAGTGAGTGAAAGACAGAAATTCAATGTCTATACCCGAAGGGCCGTCAATTGTTATTTCTGGCGCACCCATGCACAACAGGAAATTGACTATATAGAAGAATCCGGCGGACGACTCAATGCAATCGAATTTAAATGGAATGAAAAAGCCAACGTAAAATTTCCCGATTCTTTTGCGCAGGCCTATCCGGGATCTGCATTTGCAAGTGTAAACAGGGAGAATTATTTTGAGTTCCTGGTGAATAGTGATAGTGGCAGTGATAGTGAGAGGTAAGAAATTAATATCTTTACCCACTTAAACACTTAAACTGTTACCTATGGTAAAGCATTTTTTTATTGCATTTTTTGCGCTTTCAGTTTCTACAATGGCTTTCAGCCAGGAAACGGCCAAACAGACATTTAAAGCCCCAGGTATGGATGACACCCTGGCCCGGCACAAAACGGTGGCGATCCTGCCTTTTAATGTCTCAATCAGTTACAAGAAAGTCCCCAAGAATTTTGACAACGAAGGGAATATTGCCCAGGAGAAAAAAGACGGACTGGCTCTGCAGGGTGGCATGTACACCTACCTGTTACGGAAAGCAAGTAATTATTCCGTTACGTTTCAGGATCCGGAGCGGACCAATATTCTGCTGAAGAAAGACAGCCTGTTTTACAAGCTCAGTGAAATTCTGCCCGACTCCCTCTGTAAAATCCTGAAAGTGGATGCCATTATCAAATGTAATTATGCCTATGAAAAAACCGGTTCAGAAGCCGGGGCGATTGCAAAGACCGTACTTTTTGGTGTGGGTGGCAAAACTGCCAGCGGGGCTTTAACCATGCATATCTATAACGGATCTGATGGCAACCTGCTCTGGCGCTTTTTTAAAGAAATGAATGAAGGGGTGTTCAGCAATGCCAATGAAATGATGGAAAGGATGATGCGGAAAGTGTCGAGGAATTTTCCATACGAAAAATAAAACCGTTATCAGAATGATAGTAAAAAGCTCCTGTATGTTCAGGAGCTTTTTTTATGCGGCTGATGGAGCGTATTAATTGGTAGTGAGTGAGCAGCAGGCATTATGCCCCGAGCTCACAGATTATCTGATGGCGCTGATAAATAAGGGAGATAAAAATCAGGCAGAACAAGAGGAGATAGGAAAAAGTTTTCATGGTTGCTGTTTGTGTGTTAAGAATGATTTTGTGAAAGCGGTTATCAGCGTGATGGGAAAAGCGGGCCCGGACAGCTTTCAGCTGTGCGGCTGTATAAGGAACCATCCACAGACGGTCGCCTTCGATAGGTTTCGTGTGTACGGGTAGGCTATGTCAGATATAACGGGTTTGGAAGGACGATTCTTTTTTCACAATACACCCCTGCCACCTTCGCTAAACCAGGGTGTCCTGTAGAAAAACAATACCCCAAAGAATTTCTACCGATGTTGAAACTAAATAAACGTACTGTTACTCGTTTTACGGAATCAGCTCGCTGCTCATGGCTC
>CAUJFR010000299.1 GCA_963169885.1 Bacteroidota bacterium | reverse complement strand
TATGAACACCGGGAACCCATCACACCCCGGTCATCTGAAAAAGCGTTTTATTTCCGTAAACCCGGAGACTATACGTTCACGATTGAACAACTCATGCGCCAGGACCCGCTGGAAAATGTCCTGAATGCCGGAATACGGATCGAAAAGAAATAACAGCTTCCCATGCCGGATGAGACACGAAAAAGACTGAAACGCACCACGGTCATTTACTGCACCCTGCTTTTCTATGTACTGGCCGCACTGATCTGGTGGTTTATCTCCCTCGAAAAACAAAGCAAGGAAATTGCCCGGCAGCAATATGAAAACCTGGCAGCCCGCTCGGAAACCATGAGCACCCTGAAACTGGCAGACGAAATGCAATCCATTACCCGGGAGGAAAAACGGAATACCCGGAAATATATCGCGGAAGGTATCACCTTCCTGATCCTGATAGTGATCGGCGCCCTGATGGTTTACCGCTCGATCCGTAAACAATTCAAACTGCAGCAGCAACAGCAGAATTTTATGATGGCCGTCACTCATGAACTCAAAACGCCCATTGCCGTAGCGCGGCTCAACCTGGAAACCTTACAGAAATACACATTGGATCCGGAAAAGCAGAAAAAACTGATCCGGAATACGCTTGACGAAACCACCCGCCTGCACCTGCTGACCAATAATATCCTGGTCTCTTCCCAGCTGGAATCCGACCGGTATCACTCCGCCATGGAAGAACTGGACCTGTCTACACTGCTGAAAGACTGCATGCGTGATTTCAGGAAACGGTTCCCGGACCGCGTGTTTGAGGAAGAGATTGAAGAAGAGGCCGATCTCCGGGGTGATCCCTTGTTATTACAAATGCTGATCAACAACCTGGTGGAGAACGCCATCAAATATTCCCCCAAAGAAGGAAAGATCAAAGCGGTGCTGGCCAAAGCGTCCGGATCGATCCGGCTGCAGGTTATTGATGAAGGGCCGGGTATACCAGAAGAGGAAAAGACCAGGGTTTTCTCCAAGTTTTACCGGATCGGCAATGAATCTACCCGGAAAGCGCAGGGAACCGGACTGGGATTGTACCTTTGCCGTAAGATTGCCCGCGACCATAATGGCGACATTGCGGTGACAAATAATCTGCCCACAGGCAGTAATTTTGCAGTTATTTTTAAGACATGAGCGGAGATAAAAAAACATCCATCCTGCTGGTGGAAGATGAAGAGAACCTTCATGAAGCGTTAAAGCTGAACCTGGAACTGGAAGGCTATGAAGTAACCTCTGCATTTGATGGCGCGGCCGCTTTAAAAGCGGTCAGCAATGAATACTTTGACCTGATCATCATGGATGTGATGCTGCCCGAAATGGATGGCATCGCCGTTACCGAAACGATCCGTCTCAGCAACAACGATGTGCCCGTATTGATTCTAAGCGCTAAAAACAGCAGTGCGGACCGTGTACTGGGTTTGAAAAAAGGGGCCGATGATTACCTCACCAAACCCTTCAACCTGGAAGAACTCCTGCTCCGGGTATACAAACTGATCAATAAGAACAAGAAACTGCAGGATAAATCCAGCCTGGGCGATCAATATGAATTCGGTAATAACCAGGTGGATTTTAAAGCACAGGAAGCCACCAGTTTTAACGGGGAGAAAATACAGCTGAGTAAAAAGGAAACGATGCTCCTGAAATTGCTCATCGAAAACAAAAACGAAGTGGTACCCCGGGAGAAAATTCTTCAATCCGTATGGGGCTACAATGTTTATCCCACCACCCGTACGATCGATAATTTCATCCTGAACTTCCGGAAATACTTTGAGGAAGACAGCCGCAATCCCCGGTACTTCCATTCAGTAAGGGGTGTAGGCTATAAATACTCAGAATAACTGATCGTTCAGTTTTTCCATCAATTCCCTCGTCTCTGTGAGTAATTGTTCCCTGGATTTACCAGGCACTGCGTTGGTGTAAATGCCCGTTTCACAATCAGCCAATATAGCGGACAGGATAGTAATTTCTTCTTCCCCGGTTCCTTTTTCCCGCAACTGTTTAAATAAATACTCTTTATTGTGTGTGCTTCCGGCGATTGCAAAGTATTGTTGAAAATAATCCCACAGGCTCCCGTGTAATGCCGGGTAAAAAGAAGCCTCATCCCCTGTAACCTGGATGCTTGCCTCAGCCAGGAGGTCCCCGATATCCGGCTTTGCTTTTTCCACCGGCAAGGGATCAGCCGCTACCGGTTTTTTCTTAAATGCCCAGTAGGCGAGTACGACTGAGACCAATAAGAAGACCACAATTATGGCAATCTTGCTTTTCTGCTGACTCAGTTCATCAATGGATGTTTTAGGTGTATCCATCGTACTGCGCTGCTTCTCCTGTTGGCTGACATTTATCTTCAATGCCTTGCTCTCCATTGTCCGATACCGGTTACTGTCTGAATCGAAATATGAAAACCGGACAACCGGCAACGAAAAAACACCGGCCTCAGTACTTACAAATCCATAGCGAAACTGCCGCTTACCTGCCAGGGGCATTTTTAAATTATCAAGTGAATCAGAAACCACCGCCTCAAATCCTTCGATACCGGCCGGCCATTCGATCACGGGAGCAGAGAGTTGTACAAAATTCCCTTCTCCTTCAATACTTACAACCAGGAACCCTTCCTCATTTCTGGCCAGCGTTGACTGTTCCAACCGGGTATGCAGCGTAAACTTTCCCACCGCTGCATTGAAATCTTCGGGTTTGTTTTTTTCCGGCAACGGTTTAACCTCAATAACCAGCGGATCTGTACGCATCTGGTTTTCTATGGTAGTGGTCCCCTCCTCCTCTTCCTCGTTTTCTGCATCATTACCACTCAGCATCCCTTCAGCAATCCGTTGCTGCGTTTTCCGGTTCATGATCTGTGAGGAAAACTTAACCCTGTTCTTTATTTCCATCGGATCGATCGTAAACCGGCCCGCCTGCAATGGATAGAGCTGAAGTTTACGGATGATATGCACATAAAACTCTTTCCCATTCACCCATTCGGTGCTGAGTTTTTGCTCCTGTAAGCCGATCATATCCTGCACGGTAAATCCATAAAAGCCCGGGTTCTTGATAATATCAGTACTGGATTCCAGCCTGGAATATAATTTATAGGTAACTAATACCGGTTCGCCTGTATAACAACTTTTTTTATCAGTGTTCATCCGCAAAAAGAGATTCTGCCTGATCTTTTCTTCCGCGTTCTCATCCGGCCCGAGATAATATCCTGTTGGGGCATTAGCATTTTGGATCGCTTCCATGGAGCGGGCTGCACTGATTACTTTGATACGGGCGATACTGCTTTGCAGGATACTGTTACCGGTACGCAGACTGGCACCGGGTATACGGTAATCACCTGGCTTTGAAGCCACGAGGGTAAAAACATGGTTTTTAAAAAGCAGTCCGGTTCCGTCGGATTTTCCCGGATATACATCAGGGCCTTCCACTACACGGAATGGAGAGAAATCGGGCGGGGTAAGTTCATGTACCGGTGATCCCTCCACATAATACTGGATACGGAATGACACACCGGCCACTACCGGCTCTGTGGGGGCAATTGTTTTAAACACAACCTGGGAAGTTCCTGTAAGCGTAATCAGGAGCAGGAAAAGTATAGCTTTGGTTTTCTTCATGTAAACAGGGCTAAAAGTAAAGCCCGCCCTTCAATAAAAAACCTAAAAAATGGTTAAACGGCCCGGAGCCGTGTTACAGATCGCCCAGCTGAGGGCGGATCACGATATCCTCCACACAGGCCTGGACAGATAACGACGAGGCTGCCCAAACCATTTTGGCGATATCCGCGGCTTCCATGATACGGTTGGATGAATTATCAAAATCACCCCAGGAATCAGTCAGTACGGCTCCTGGATGAACAGACGTAACCTTGATGCCATGGGGTTTGAGTTCTTCCCGCAGGTTCTTGCTGAAGCCATATAGTGCAAACTTACTGATACTATAAGCACCGCCATTGGCATAGGCATGCAGGGAAGCGATGGAACACATATTGAATATATGCCCCTGTTTACGGATCATCATAGCCGGTAATAAAGTCCGGGTCAGGTGATAGGCACTGAAAAGGTTAACGTTGAGCTGGCTTTCCAGCAATCCATCAGGTTCACTGTGCACGCTGCCGGGTTCAAACAGACCGGCATTATTGACTAGTATATCCGGAACGGCCTGTGACAGACACCAGTTCCCAAATCCGATGGCTTCTTCCTTCACACTCAGATCAGCCGGACGGGCTTTCACGGTGGCTTGCGGAAAACGGGTCTGCAAGTCCTCCATAGTTTTATAAAGGGCCGCTTCGCCCCTTGAACAGAGATAAAGACTGGCGCCATTGGCGGCAAATATTTCCGCCACGGCTTTCCCGATTCCTTTTGAAGCACCGGTCACCACCACACTGAGCTGATTATTCCTTTCCATACCTGTCTGAATTGTTCTGTAAATTGCAAACTTATCTATGAATAAAGAAATTAATTCCCCCGGCGAAAAGCGTTATACTCACCTGTTCTTTGACCTGGACCATACGCTCTGGGATTTTGAAGCCAACAGCCGGGTCACCCTGCTGGATTTGTTTAACGATCTGCAACTCGGTGAACGCGGGGTGCATGACTTTGACCTGTTTCACAAAAACTACCTGGTGCATAATGATAAGTTGTGGGACCGGTACCGAAACGGATATATCAAAGTGGATGAACTGCGCTGGAAAAGAATGTGGCTGACCTTGCTGGATTTTAAGATTGCCGATGAACCACTGGCCCGTAAGATGGGCGTCCTGTTTCTCGACCTGCTGCCCACCCGTAATTTATTATTCCCGTATACCCTCGAAATACTCGATTATCTGCAGGCAAAGCAATACCAGCTGCATATGATCACCAACGGTTTTGAGAAAACACAGTACAGTAAACTGGAGAATTCCGGGCTGGATAAATATTTCACCCATGTGATCACCTCCGAAGGAAGTAACAGCCTCAAACCCCACAAAGAAATTTTTGATTTTGCTTTTCAGAAAGCCGGCGCCGATCCGGCCGGCAGCATCATGATCGGGGATACACTCGAAGTGGATATACTGGGGGGAATGAATGCGGGAATCGATCAGGTGCATGTCAATCACCTTAATAAAAACCGGGAAGCAGTCAGCAATCAGCAGCTGCCGACCTACACCGTGTTCTCCTTAAAAGAATTGGAAACGATCTTCTGATCTATTACCAGGAAGCAATCACCGTTACCCCGCCCTGTGGTTTATCACCCAGTTTTACATGGATTTTTGCATCCAGTGGCAGGAGCAAATCAACGCGTGAGCCCAGTTTGATAAAACCCATTTCATCCGTTTGCTTTACGGTCTGGCCCGCTTTGAGGTAATTTACAATCCGTTTGGCCAAGGCACCCGCAATTTGTTTCACCAGGATCTCCCGGCCATCTTTGCGGTAAACCACGGAATGCCGCTCATTTTCCGTTGACGATTTTGGATGCCAGGCCACGAGGTATTTTCCTTTGTGGTACTGACTGTACATGACTTCACCGCTGATGGGATTGCGGTTTACGTGTACATTGAGGGGACTCATAAAAATGGAGACCTGTATACGTCGGTCATTAAAATATTCATCGGCCTGCACTTCTTCAATCACCACCACTTTCCCATCGGCCGGGGCTACAATCGCGTTTTCCTGTATCGTGAGCTGGCGGTTTGGTATCCGGAAAAAAGAGATCAGGAATAACAGCAAACCTAATGTCAAAATAAAAAGGAGCAGGCTTACTAACGGCATCCCGGCACTTATAAAATAAAAAGATACCAGGTTGATAATCGCGAAAACAGTAGTAGCAATTGCGATGGTTTTGTAGCCTTCTTTGTGGATCGTCATGGAGGAAACTTTATGGAGCAAATATAGGATAATCAGTTGTCAGATGTCGGTTGTCAGGAAACAGCCCGCTAAGCTAGAAGCAAGAAGCTAGATGCTAGAAGGAAACAGCCCCTCCTTAGAAGGTTTAAACTAAAACAACGAATCGTTACTCGCTTTACGGCATCACGCTCGTACTTCGTACTTCTAACTTCGTAGTTTAGTTGACCGGGCAGTTCTGATGATAATCGATCAGTTCGATCGGGGTTTTTTCAAACTGGTGACCGGCATAGACCCGTTCGATCTCGTTCAGCACTTCATCGATTTCTTCCACAGTTTTGAGTGTAACCAGTTTGCCCCGGTATTCTTTAATGTTCGGAAGACCTTTGAGGTAATTGGTGTAATGCCGGCGCATTTCATTGATGCCCACCACGGGGTTCTTCCATTCAACAGATTTGTATAAATGTTTGCGGGCCACGGCCACACGGTCTTGTATTGTTGGAGAAGGCAGGTGAGTACCGGTCTTTACAAAATGTTTGATCTCATTGAAGATCCACGGATAACCGATTGCGGCGCGGCCGATCATGATGCCATCCACGCCATAACGGTTTTTATACTCCACGGCTTTCTCGGGTGAATCAATATCGCCGTTCCCGAAAATAGGGATATGTATCCTTGGATTATTTTTCACTTTGCCAATCAGCGTCCAGTCAGCTTCCCCTTTGTACATCTGTGTACGGGTACGTCCATGGATCGCCAGTGCCTTGATCCCCACATCCTGTAAACGTTCGGCTACTGCTTCAATATTTTTTGTGTTATCATCCCAACCCAGACGGGTCTTTACGGTAACCGGTAATGATGTAGACTTTACTACTGCTGAAGTAAGTCGCACCATCAGGTCGATATCTTTCAGCACCCCGGCACCGGCCCCTTTCAGTGCTACTTTTTTTACAGGGCACCCAAAATTGATATCCAGCAGATCGGGATTGGTAACTTCCACAATTCTGGCCGCCATGGCCAGACTTTCCTCATCGCCCCCAAAAATCTGGATGCCTACCGGTCGTTCATATTCAAAAATGTCGAGCTTTTTCCGGCTTTTGATTGCATCCCGGATCAGTCCTTCCGAAGAAATAAACTCCGTGTACATCAGGTCCGCCCCGTTATCCTTGCATACGGCACGGAAAGGGGGATCACTGACATCCTCCATAGGAGCCAGAAGCAGCGGAAATTCAGGAAGTTGTATGTTGCCAATTTTTACCATTCCGTTGGTATTTACCTATTTTTGCCCGAAGGACTTAAAGGTTAAGCCTGCAAAATTACAATCAAAACGCCAGAGTAGTAGCATGAAGGGATTATTTAAGAATAAATCAGCTGGAAATCAATTACTTCTGATGGTCTGCATCGCCCTGGTGGGTGTGTTTATAATTGGCTCCCTTCTGGGTACCATAGTATTGTCTGCAATTACCGGTATTCAATCCACCGAACTGCTTGACTTTAATAAACTCGATTTTAATAAACCGGGGATGATTACGTATATCCGGGGACTGCAGGTTTTCCAGTTCCTCGGTCTCTTCCTGGTGCCTTCTTTACTTTGTGCCTGGTTCTTCAGCAACAACAGCAAAAAATACCTGGGTCTTCGTCAGCCACATGGCGAATCGTACTGGATCATCGGGATGCTGGTCATGATACTGGCCATCCCTTTTGTACAGTGGCTGGGGGAGATGAACCGGGGCATTCAGTTTCCCGGGGCGGTGGCGCAATGGATGAAAGAAAAAGAAAACGGCGCTAACAAAACCGTGATGGCCCTGCTCTCCCGCCGTACACTCCAGGATCTTTTCCTGAATATCATCTGCATTGCCGGACTGGCAGCGGTTGGCGAAGAATTGTTATTCCGGGGTGTGGCCCAGCGTTTGTTTATCCGATTATTTAAACGGGTCTGGCCGGGTATCATCATAACCGCTTTTCTTTTTTCTGCTATGCACCTGCAGTTTTATGGCTTCTTCCCCCGTTTTGTATTGGGTATTCTGCTGGGTGTGATCTATTGGTACAGTGGCAGTTTATGGACCGCTATTCTCGCTCACTTTGTATACGATGCCCTGTTGATCACCCTGGCGTACTTTAATCCCCGGCTGATCAATGAAGAGAATACGGTGAAGATGTCTTCGATTGCATTGACCGCAGCCTTCAGTTTCATCCTGGTGGGACTGGCCGTAAACTGGATGATCAAACATTCCAAAACCCGTTACCAGGAAGTATTTGAAGAAGATATTGCTCCGGTGGACAACCGGCAGTAATGAATTAACTTTAGAATATGGCATTTAACTGGAAGACATTTAATACGAGAGCACTAACCGCGCTTGTATTTGTAGCCGTCATGATGATCGGGCTGCTGCTGAACCACTGGAGTTTTTTCCTTTTATTTTCGGTGATCCATTTTGGCTGCTGGTGGGAATACTTCAAACTCACGGAAAAAAACTACCAGACCAGCTTTCACATCTATACCAAACTCGGCTTTATGTTGCTCGGGTACGGACTGATGCTCTGGTTCTGCGGGGATGTATTTCAGCTCGGCAGCTATTCGCTCCGGGACAATTTCTCCATGCCGGTATCCGTTGCCGGTTTCATACTGACTGTTACAGGTATTTTCAAACAAGGCCCTCTGCACCTGAATGCGTTCGGGTCAGCCCTGCTGGGCATCTTTTATATTTCGATGAGCTGGGGAATGATGATGCAGTTGTATGGAGTGGAAACCAATAATCCGTTGTTGATGAATGAGCGGGGCTATGCGATTTATTTCCCATTAGTAGTGATTGGTACCATGTGGGTCAATGATACGATGGCCTATATCGTGGGTTCGCTGATAGGGCGTACTCCACTATCTAAAATATCGCCTAAAAAAACCTGGGAGGGAACGATCGGCGGAATGATACTGGCCGCCCTGGTCATTGGCTGGCTGGCTGCACATTATGATAAAGTTTTTGTCTTTGATCAGTCCTTTACCTGGTGGACCCTGCTGGCAGCCGTGGCCGCAATCATTGGTACGATTGGCGACCTGCTGGAGTCCAAGCTGAAACGTATGGCGGGCGTTAAAGACAGCGGTTCACTGATGCCAGGCCATGGTGGTTTCCTGGACCGGTTTGATTCTTTGCTACTGGCGACGCCGTTTGTGTGGGGGTTTGTGCAGTTGTTTCTTGTTTAATTTTTCCCCGCAGATTCTCGCTGATATAACCGCAGATTAACGCAGATAAATACAGTGATGGAAGACGCTGGCTTTTCTATAATGACTTTACTGTAGAAAGAATCTGCGAAAATCTGCGTTAAAAATCTGCGTAATCTGCGGGAAAATTAATTACGAGCACAGTACTCTTCCAACCCTTTCAAATATTTCTTCCCCCTTTGTTCTGCAAAAAAATCAGCAGTTAATGCGATCAGCGCCATGACGGCCAGGGCCA
>CAUJFR010000298.1 GCA_963169885.1 Bacteroidota bacterium | reverse complement strand
AATCAACAGGGCCACACCGGCCCGGATATCGGGCGAACTCATCGTGATGCCGCGGAGGGATTGTTCGCGTTCGAGGCCGATTACTACGGCGCGGTGCGGATCGCAGAGCACGATGCGGGCACCCATATCGATCAGCTTGTCGACAAAAAATAAACGGCTCTCAAACATTTTCTGGTGAATGAGTACCGACCCACTGGCTTGTATAGCCGTAACCAGCACAATACTCAAAAGGTCTGGGGTAAAGCCCGGCCAGGGATGATCATAGATCGTCATCACCGAACCATCAAGAAAAGTTTGTATCTCGTATTTCTGCTGTGAAGGAATATGGATATCATCGCCCTTGATATTGAGTTGTATCCCCAGTTGCCTGAATTTTTCAGGGATAATACCGAGGTGCTCCACCCCGGCATTTCGGATGGTGATATCACTTTGTGTCATGGCCGCCAGACCGATAAAGGAACCGACTTCGATCATATCGGGCAGCATCCGGTGTTCGGTGCCACCGAGATAAGTCACGCCTTCAATGGTCAGCAGGTTGCTGCCAATCCCGCTGACCTTCGCCCCCATGCGGTTGAGCATCCGGCAGAGCTGCTGGATATAGGGTTCGCAGGCGGCATTATAAATAGTAGTGGTGCCGATGGCCATGGAAGCGGCCATCACGATATTGGCGGTGCCGGTAACAGATGGTTCATCCAGCAACAAATTTGTGCCTTTCAGGTGCGGGGCTTCCAGGTGAAAAAATCCGTCTTCTTCATGATAAATAAATGAGGCGCCGAGTTTTTCAAAACCAATAATATGGGTGTCCAGTCTCCGCCGCCCGATCTTATCACCCCCGGGTTTGGGAATAAAAGCCCGGCGGTAACGGGCCAGTAAGGGACCGGCCAGCATCACAGAACCACGAAGTCTTCCGCTTTTTTTCTTATACGCCTCACTGTGCAGGTAATCAATATTCACGGCATTGGCCTGGAAAATACAGGTATCCCGCTGCGGCCGTTCGATCTGCACATTCATTTCTCCCAGCAATTCGATCAGCAGGTTCACATCAATGATATCGGGAATATTGCTCACCGTTACTTTCTCCGGTGTGAGCAACACCGCACTGATGATCTGCAGCGCCTCGTTCTTGGCACCCTGTGGAGTGATATCACCGCTGAGTTTTTTGCCGCCTCTGACTTCGAAGGAATACATGGGGTTAGGTTGACAGGTTGATAAGTTAATAGGTTGACAAGGCAGGGCAGTGTCCAGGATTATGCACTTGTTGAACCGGTTTTATTAAGGGGCAAA
Source organism: Bacteroidota bacterium (assembly GCA_963169885.1). Lineage (GTDB taxonomy): Bacteria > Bacteroidota > Bacteroidia > Chitinophagales > Chitinophagaceae > JJ008. The sequence goes on along the minus strand of CAUJFR010000298.1, from coordinate 17,369 downwards.
TTAGAGAAATTCCTTAAGAATTAGCCAATATGCCAATTGGCCAATGTGCCAATTGAACTCCTTAGAATTGTATCACAAATGTTGGGATAATGTTTTTTTAACGGCAATTGGTTTTATTCCGGAGATCACAATACACCCCTGACGGGGTGAAAGCTGGGATTCGCTACCGTGTGATTTTTTCTACCAACAATGCACCCCTATGGGGTGAAAAATGCAATTTGTGCTTTAAGCTGTTGTTGCCAATAAAGCACCACTGGAAGGGTGTGTGGGCAATTGGTTTTATTCCGGAGATCACAATACCCCCTAACGGGGTGAGAAGATCATCTTCTTATTGCATTGGTCTACCAACAATGCACCCTTAAAGGGGTGAAAATACAATTGTTGCCGGTAATTGATGATCGGTTTGTCATGGATTCCCGGATTCTTTCACCCCGTTAGGGGTGTATTGTTGGTAGCAAAAAATCAACCAATATCTCATCTCCGGATCACCCCGTTAGGGGTGTATTGTGAAAACAAGCAATATTTATAAATGCATTATTTTTTATACTTACAATAAACACATCTAAGAACCCCCATTGGCAAATTGGCTAATTGGCATCCCTCGTTCCTAGGGATGACAATCTATATTTGGATAATTACAAGTGCACTTGTCACCCTGAGTTTACCGAAGGGGGCACATTTATCTCCCGGGCACTAAAAAAGGTTGGCCTCGTTTTAAAGACCAACCTTTTAAGAAAATAGCTTGTATTAGTAACGTTTCTTCTTGAAGTTCCCGCCTCCGCCACCACTGCCGCCTCTGTTATCTCTTCTTGGTCCGCCGCCACCGCCACGCTGCTGGAATTTACCGCCGCCGCCGTTATTGCGTTTGCCATAATTGCCGCGGTTTTCGCGTTCCGGCTGCATCCGGTAGGCTTTTACATAAGGGGTGTTGGTGAAAGTCAGTTGTCCTTGTGTAATGCCGCTCAGTTCGCTCTGGATGGCGTCATCGTGCACGATCTCTTTATGCCAGTTATTATAAGCGAGTTTCATGTAGTAAGCAATCGCATTGGCGAAACCAAGCCGTTTGTCCGGATTCTCTTCTACGAGTGCTTTATCGATAATTCCTTCCAGGTTCTTACCCAGGTGATAAAATTTTGGATTTCGCTTTGGATAGGGCAGGGGATCGGGTCTGGCCTTCAGTGTTTCCCGGGTAGGAATCGGGTAAGGGGATTTCACATCGAGTTTGAAATCCGCAATCAGGAAGAGGTGATCCCAGAGCTTATGCCGGAAATCTTCCACATTCTTCAGGTGGGGGTTCAGAAATCCCATCAGTTCAATGACCGCATAGGCATTGGCCTGGCGGCGATCCGGGTCCTCAATCGTCTGCACATGTTCAATCATCCGCTGCACATGCCGGCCATATTCCCGCATCGTGAGGTGATTTCTGGTAGTATTATATTCCATGAAAATTTGTTCGGTACCGTCAAAAGTAGGGAATTGCCCTCAAATTTGAAAGAAACAAGACATAAGCTGTTGGAAGTTGGAAGTTCGAGGTTCGAGGTTGGAGGTTCTCGTGTTAAGGGAAAATGCGTTACAATCAGCAAGCGTACTTAAATGCAACTCAAAAGATGACTGATTACTGGATATTTGTAATGAGTTAATCCAGAACTATTAATCATTGATTTTATTCTGGTATAAGCGGAGTTTTTCTTAAAATAAAGTTTTTTCGCATATCACGACAACCTCCAACCTCGAACTTCCAACCTCGAACCTCCAACCTTTTGCTGTTCTAAGTACGAATCTCTCCTGATTTGTAAACAACAGTCCGGAAAAAAAGAAAGGGGCCCCGAACCAAGGCCCCTTTTACAAGCCACCATCCTCTTCCACCTAAGAGGTCATTTAATATAGAGTTGACTGACAGCGGACAACTGGCTGCTCAAATCGGTCAGTTTTACCCAGTACATGCCGCTTTGCAGGCTGGCAATCTGCTGGTATGAACTACCCGATAACACTATGTCCTTGCGGACCACCGTTTGTCCCTGTGCATTAAAGATTTCAAGTTTGTGTTTGCCGCCCTCATCATTATCAAATTTGATACCAACTACACCTGTTGAAGGGTTCGGACTGATAATAAATCTGGGTACTACTGAACTTTTTAACGTTACTTTTCTGACCTCGCTGATCCGGGTGTAACTATTCGCATATACCTGTTTTACCCGGAAGAAAAAATCGCCGCTTTCGTTCTGTTTTGTCGTATACGTAAATTGATACTGATCATTTACAGACGATTCTTTCTGCACGGTACCTACTGGTACAAAATCTCTGCCATTTCTGCTCATTTCTGTCACATAACGGTAAGAAGCGGTAGCCTCATTGATTCCTTCCCAGGTCAGCAGGGCTTTATTCTCCGCTACTTTATTCGCTTCAAAATTGCGCAGGTGCAGGGGCAGTATATAACCCGGACAGGTACAATACTGGAAATTGAACCGCACCAGGGCCGAAGTGGCAACTGTACTGTTATAGTTACCGCCGGTACAGGTTACATTGGTAAAGGCGGTGATATCATAAAAATAGGAGATGCTGTCATTCCCATAAAACTGGAACAATGAATCCAGGTTGGTGATCGTCTGGCAAAGCTGCACTGAATTCAACAGCGTGTCCCGGGAAATCGCCACAAAGTCAGGCCCCGAACCCAGGTTGCCGTCGGAGGCACCCAGTCCATAAGGACCGTAATGATGATTGATACTATTGGTCAGCGGCGCACTCAGTCCCGGACCCGTGATCTGATCCGTACGGATATAATAAATATTGGCTACCTGTGATGAGAAGGAATTGTTCTCCACACTCACGGAATCCACCACACCGGTAATGGTCACACAGACCCGTAAACAGGTTACCATTCCCGCAAAAGGATCTGCCTGCGGTACTTTTATTTCAAGAGTATTGATCCCGGGAGGGGTGTTGATCACGGTGTCATAGACTGTGGTACCCGGCAAAAAATCATAGGGACAAGGCGTAATCTGGCTGCGGCCAGGCAATGCGTTTAACAACTGGAGTAAAACGAAACCAGTAATGAGAAGCGACTTTACGTAGATCTGTTTCATAGGTCGGAGTTTTGGTTTCATAAGAAACGGTACAGGGGTAAAATTAGAATTAAGGCTGCTTCTGTGCAATTGGTAATCTACTCTTTTTTGAAACCGGTATTTAATGAATATCAGCGGGGAAACTGCTTGCGCTGCCTGTTAAATCAGCCGGGTAAAAATGGCCTGGTTTTCGGACTGTTCCGGGAAAAACACTACGTTAACCCCCTTGTTTTGTTTTCATAAAACGACGCGTTGATTTACGTGAGAATCCCCCGGACAGCAATTACCTTTGTGCCCGATGATGCGGATAGCTGTTAACACCCGTTTTTTATTAAGTGATTACCTGGAAGGCTACGGGCATTTTCTGCAGGAAATCTTCAGCCGGCTGGTAAAAGCCCACCCGGAACACGAGTTTATTTTCATTTTTGACCGGCCCTTTGATCAAAAATTTATTTTCGGGAAAAATGTAACACCCATAGTGGCGGGCCCACCGGCCCGGCATCCGCTGCTCTGGAAATACTGGTATGATTTCAAACTCCCCGCTGTTCTTAAAAAGTATAAGGCGGATGTTTTTTTCTCCCCCGATGGCTTTTGTTCACTCCGGACTGCTGTTCCACAATGCCTCGTCATACACGATCTGGCCTTTCTTCATTTTCCCAGCGGTATTTCAGGTTCCCAGCTGCGCTTTTATAAACGCAATACCCCGGATTATATCGCCAAAGCAAAAACACTGATCACTGTATCTGAATTTTCGAAAAAGGATATCCTAGAAAATTATCCTGCCGCCTCCGGTAAGATCCGCGTGATTCATAACGGGATCCGCCCTTTATTTCACCCCCGCTCCTATGAAGAAAAGGAGGCGGTGAAACAACAATACACCGGCGGAAAAGAGTTTTTTCTCTGCACCGGATCCCTGCATCCGCGCAAAAATGGCATGAACCTGCTGAAAGCTTTTTCCCTGTTTAAAAAAAGACAGCAATCATCCATGAAACTCGTTCTGGCCGGACGCCTCGCCTGGAAATACGAATCGTTTACCGAAAGCCTGAAATCCTATAAATACCGCGACGATGTGATCCTGACCGGCTATCTCCCGGAGGAAGAACTGGCCGCCCTGACTGCCGCAGCCTATGCCCAGGTCTATCCTTCCTTTTTTGAAGGATTCGGTTTACCGGTAGCGGAAGCCATGCAATCCGGTGTCGCGGTGATCACATCCGCCCAATCGGCCATGCAGGAAATTGCAGGGGAAGCCGCGCTGTATGCCGATCCGGCGGATATCCAGGCGATCGCCGACCAATTGAAACGGATCTACAAGGATGAAACCCTGCGGAGTGAACTGATCAGGAAAGGCCTTGCTCAGGCTGAAAAATTTGACTGGGATACCGCCGCCGCCCTATGCTGGAAAGCGATTGAAGAAACCATCGGCTGATTTCGTTTACCTTTGCCCCTTCAAAAAAAATATATGCACAAATCAACGATAACCATCGAAGTAGAAACTGACGATCAGAAAATACCGGCCGGCATCAGCTGGAGTGCCACTGATACCGGGCAGGAAAATGCGCAAAAAGCCAAAGCGATGATGATCTCCTTCTGGGACAGCGCCGAAAAAGCGGCCCTCCGGATCGATCTCTGGACCAAGGACATGATGGTGGATGAAATGGCGGATTTCTTTTACCAGACCCTGATGACGATGGCCGATACCTATGGCCGCGCCACCCGCTATGCCGACCAGGTAGAGGAAATGAAGACCTTTGCCAAAGGGTTTTATGAAAAATTCAGGGAAAAACAACTGAAGGAAAATAAAGCCTGATCATCTATACGTAATTAACTTCTTAACTGAATAACTATGTCTTTAGAACAAAAAATTATGGGCGATCTGAAAGCCGCTATGCTGGCCAAAGATGAAGCAGCCCTTCGTAGTCTCCGCGCTATTAAAGCGGCCATCCTGCTGGCCAAAACAGCAGAAGGCGGTAATGGGGAAATTGCTGAAGAGGAGGAAACCAAACTGTTACAGAAAATGGTCAAGCAACGGAAAGATTCCCTTGAAATCTTCACCCAGCAAAACCGGCCCGAACTGGCAAAGAAAGAAGAAGAGGAAATTGCGGTAATTGAAAAATTTCTGCCGAAACAGCTGTCGGCGGATGAAATAAAAGCGGAACTGGAGAAAATTATCGCCGCTACCGGAGCCAGTTCACCGGCCGATATGGGTAAAGTGATGGGGGCTGCTACCAAACAACTGGCAGGAAAGGCTGATGGCAAAACCATTTCCGCCCTGGTGAAAGAACTGCTTGCAAAATAACCGGCTTTTAACAGCTTTCCGGTACCTGGCCGGGGCATTCCAACGTTTCCGCCATATGATGATTGATCTCATTTTTGCCGTATTGATGGTGTTGGCCCTTTTCAAAGGCTTTCAGCGGGGACTGATTGTTGGGTTGTTTTCTTTTGTTGCCCTGTTGGTGGGACTTGCAGCGGCACTTAAACTATCCACCGTGGTGGCCGGCTATCTTGGCGATTCGGTGAATATTTCCGCGGAATGGCTGCCCCTGGTTTCTTTTCTGCTCGTATTTGTGGGGGTGGTGTTGCTGATACGGCTGGGTGCCAAAGCCATCGAATCGGCCGTGGAAGTGGTAATGCTGGGCTGGCTCAACAAACTGGGTGGGGTGCTTTTATATATGGCGATGTATATATTGGTGTACAGTGTACTTCTGTTCTATGCGTCAAAAATGGAACTCCTGCAGACGGCCACCATAGAAAAATCAATGACCTATGAGTGGATTCAGCCGTTGGGTCCCAAAGTAATCGGAGTAATCGGTGACCTGCTGCCCTGGTTTAAAGATATGTTTGCCGAACTGACCGCTTTCTTTGAAAAAATGTCTCATGAAGTACCCGCGGCTAAATAAGTAATTCATCATATTTCCCGCTTTTTTTCAATACTTTACAGGCAGGTAAGCGGTGATTTTCAACTCCGTTGAACAAAACAGACCTGCAGCCCCTATATTTGTGCAAATCAGGCTTGTTTTGTACCACAAACACCTGAATTTTACCGCAAAACGTTTATTTTAGCAACCAGCGTTAAAGCTCAGATTGACTGCCCATGGATTACGAAATCAAACAAGAGGAAAAGTTTAAGTTCATCGAGGAAGGCAGCGGGGAACCGTTGTTGCTGCTGCATGGACTTTTCGGGGCGCTCAGCAATTTCAGAAGCCTGATCGAATACTTCCGTCAGTACAATAAAGTGATTGTACCCATGCTGCCCCTGCTGGATATGGATATCCTGCATACTTCCGTGGGCGGACTGGCCAAATTTGTCAATAAATTCATGGAGACCCGCGACCTCAATGGGGTACACCTGATGGGGAATTCGCTCGGCGGTCATGTGGCCCTGGTCCATACCCTGAAACACCCCGAACGGATCAAATCCCTGATACTGACCGGGAGTTCCGGTCTTTTTGAAAACGGTATGGGGGACAGTTATCCCAAACGCGGCGACTATGAATTTATACGTAAAAAGACGGAATTAACGTTCTATGATCCGAAAGTCGCCACCAAAGAACTGGTGGATGAAGTATATAGTATCACCAATAACCGGTTAAAAGCGATCAAGATCATTGCCCTGGCCAAAAGTGCCATCCGCAATAACCTGGGCGAGGAACTGAACCAGATCAAACAGCCTACGTTATTAGTGTGGGGTAACAATGATACGATCACTCCGCCTTTTGTCGGCCGCGAGTTCAATAAGCTGATACCGAACAGTGAACTGCATTTTGTCGATAAATGCGGTCATGCCCCGATGATGGAAGTGCCGGATGAGTTCAATGCCATCCTGCACAAATTTTTAAAGAAACTGAATGAACCTGCAGCAGTTGCCTGAACAATGCAGTCTTGACAGAACTGCCGCCACCTGTTGCAGCCGTTCTAATAACATATAAAGCCGCTATCCATGTTAACCCGGGAACTCGAATCTCAATCACTCCCTTATTTACACCTTACCGATAAGGTGTACCAGGCGCTCCAGCTCATGAATGATAATCATGTCACCCACCTTCCTATTGTGGAAGGCGACAAATACTCCGGACTGATCAGTGAAGATGACCTGCTGATGGCTGATAATGACCATGCCGAACTGGGTACCCTCCAGCAGTCCTTTGCCAATTCCGCCGTAAAAGGGCATGAACATTTTCTGAAAGCCGTTCAGGTTGCCGCCGATAACGGACTAAGTGTGGTGCCTGTGATCAATGAAGAAGGCGAACTGATCAGCACTGTGGCTTATAATGACCTCCTGAAACAAGCTTCTGAATTCATGAGCCTGAATGAACCCGGCGGACTAATCGTACTGGAAGTAGACAGCAACCAGTATTCATTCAATGAAATCAGCAAACTGGTGGAAACCAATGATGCACAGATCACCCAACTGAATACCAGCAACGATCCGGAAACCGGCATCATGCAGGTTACCATCCGGATCAATAAACCGGAAGTGTCCGACATTATTGCCACTTTCCAGCGGTATGAGTATAATGTGAAATATTTTTTCGGGGAAGAACTGTATACGAACGAATTGAAGAGCAATTACGACAACCTGATGAATTATCTGAAGTTCTGATCCCATTTACCCGTATTTTACAGCATTGAATTCACTTGTATTTTAATGTAGATACAGGAAATCTTTTTTTGAGCAAGCTAAAAAAATATTACCCTGCGCTGATCCTGGCATTGCTGATCTGTAATGGTCTCTGTGCTCAGCTGGCCTCCCTGACGGATATGCCGGCCGATACCAGCGTGGCCCCGTCCGCGGCTAAGTACATTATCGGGAACATTTTCATTACCGGCAATAAAAAAACCCGTGATCCGATTATTCTCCGCGAAATTCCGGTTCGTACCGGTGATGCCTACTCGCTTTCCGACCTGGTGAAAAAATTTGAAGATGCCCGACGCCAGCTCATGAACACGACGCTTTTCCACTCCGTACTGGTGGCGGCCAAAGGTTTTCGCGGAAATGTGATCGATATTGATGTGTCTGTAAAGGAACGATGGTACCTTTTCCCCCTTCCGTATTTTAAACCGGTGGACCGGAACCTGAACCAATGGCTGGTGGAACAAAAAGCCAGTCTCTCCAGGGTGAACTATGGCGCCAAATTGTTGTATAATAATGCAACCGGTAATAATGATAAACTCCGTCTCTGGCTGGTTTCCGGTTATACCAAGCAGTTATCTCTCGGGTATGACCGCCTCTATATCGATAAAGCGATGAAATGGGGCATGCGGTTCAATTTTGCCATGGGCAAAAACCGGGAACTCAATTACAATACCATTGATGATAAACAGGTATTTCTGAAGGACAATGACCGCTATGTCCGCAGTTTTGTGAATACACAGGCCGAACTTACTTACCGCCGCGCCATCAATACCCGCCACAGTATCGGTGTCGGGTACACCAGTGAAGAAGTGGAAGACACAATTGTGCAACTGAACCCTTCCTACTTCAAAGCTGGGCGGAACAGGCTGCGTTTTCCCGAGATTTATTATAACATGACCTATTACAATGTGGATTATATCCCTTACCCTACGAAAGGATATGCGGCCAATATCATGCTCCGGAAAAGCGGCATCAACCGCACCAATAATCTCTGGCAGCTTCAGTTAAAAGGACTTGGAAGCTGGCACCTCTCGCCAAAATCGTTTTTGTCCCTTTCTGCCTTTGCCGGTATAAAAGCTCCGTTTAAACAACCCTATTTCAACACCCGTTTTCTCGGATACGGTGATGTGTTTATGCAAGGCTATGAGTATTATGTGATAGACGGCGTGGCCGGCGGATACCTGAAAGCCACGTTTGCCCGGGAATTTCTCAACTTTTCGATCCGTATACCGAAAAACAAACGGGGTACGGCCGATATGATTCCCTTCCGGGTTTATGGAAAACTGTATGGGAACAGCGGCTATGTCCACAATCCGCAGCCTGGCGAAAATGCACTCAGCAATACACTCCTGCACTCCGCCGGTATCGGTATTGATATCGTTACCTTCTATGATGTGATCCTCCGCTTTGAGTATAGCTTCAACCAGTTAGGCCAAAACGGATTATATTTACACAGAAAGTCTATTTTCTAACATGAAGGCAGCGATTTACAGCAGGATATTTGATGCAGAGCATAAGGAAGAAGTACAGCTTTTCTTTGACGAACTGGAACTGATGCAGATCGAACCCGTGATCTACCAGCCCTTTTACGAACAGATCAAGACGGATATCCGCATTCCGGCAGAAACCCAGACCTTTCAGTTATCTGAAGACCTGACTGATGAGATTGAATTCATCATCAGTCTCGGTGGGGATGGTACCCTGCTCGATACCATAACCCTGGTAAGGGATAAAAAGATTTCCATTATGGGGATCAATTTCGGCCGGCTGGGCTTCCTGGCCAGTATCGGCCGTAATGAAGTGAAGTCAGCAGTGAAAGCCATTGCCCGCCGTACTTATGTCAACGACTCCCGGACACTCATCCATGTGGATGCCGATATGCCGCTTTTTGGCAATATTCCCTATGCCATGAATGAGTTTTCGATCCATAAACAGGATGTGGCTTCTATGATCAAGATCCACACTTATCTCAATGGCGAATTCCTGAATTCCTATTGGGCCGATGGCCTGATTGTTGCCACCCCCACCGGTTCTACCGGCTATTCGCTCAGCTGCAACGGTCCTGTGGTCTTCCCGGACTCCGGCAGTTTTGTAATCACACCGGTTGCCCCGCATAACCTGAATGTCCGGCCCATTGTAGTACCTGATACGAATATTATCTCCTTTGAAGTGGAGAGCAGGACCGATAAAATAATCTGCGCCCTCGACTCCCGCCGTGAGATCGTACATAAAAACGTAACGCTCGCCGTAAAAAAAGAAGATTTCAGAATCAACCTGGTCCGTCTCAGCGAGAATAATTTTCTTCAGACGCTTCGTAATAAACTCACCTGGGGACTGGATAAACGCAATTAAACCAGGTCCTGATTACAAGAAATTGCTAATTTTAGCGTTCTATTGAATCCCGTCCTTTATAGTTATGAAAAAGAAAATATTAGCTTTTGTGCTTTCCCTCTGTGTGGTAACAGGTACCGTTAAATCCCAGGATGCCGTTGTGCAGGAAGGAGAATTTGGATTTGGTGCCGGTGCTGCCCATTATTTTGGCGACATCAACACACAGGCCCGGCTCAACAGGGCCAAATTTGCGGCCACCGTTTTTTTCCGCAAAAATTTCGGCAATTATATCGCCGGACGGGTAGGTCTTTCTTTTGCCCAGCTTGGTTATTCTGATATTTACAATACGCATAGCAAGGTATTGCCCACCCGTAACCTGAGCTTCAATTCGAAGGTCTGGGAACTGACTTTACAGGGTGATTTCAACTTTTTCCGTTTCATGCCCGGAGAACCCGGCTTTAGTTTTACGCCCTATATCACCTTCGGGGCCGGGGTGTTTAATTACGATCCCTATGCCTATCTGCGCGGGGAGAAAATCTATTTACGTCCGCTGGGCACCGAAGGACAGGGCAGTGCACTCTATCCAGACCGCAAGCCGTACAGTACGATGGCCCTCTGCATTCCCTTTGGCGGGGGCATCAAGTATGCACTCAACAGCAAGATGAATATTGCTTTTGAAGTCCTGCACCGCTTTACCAATACGGATTACCTCGATGACGTAAGTAAAACCTATGTCAGCGCCGCCACTTTTCCCAACAATCCCGATGGCAGTCCCTCCAATGCCGCATTACTGAGCGACCGTTCCTGGGAACTGGGTACCCCTATTGGAACCGATGGGATGCAAAGAGGCAACAGCCGTCAAAAAGACCAGTTTGTAACGGCGATGTTTCATCTTACATTTAACCTGCAATCGTATAAATGCCCGACTTCTTCGGGGTACTAGAAAGGGTGTCGGGTGTTAGTTGTCGGGTGTCAGGAAACAGCCCCAACTAAGGTGCCTGAGGCTAAAAAAACCAGTTTTCCTCGTTTTACGGCCATTCCTCGTACTTCGTACTTCTTACTTCGTACTTACTTCTTTAGGTCTTTTACCTTTAAAAAAGGAGGGAATCCCAAAAATTGACGGTACCTTCGTGCCCCCGTTTAATGGGGATTTTTTTATGTCTGCCTTACTCGAAAAAATAGATAAAAGCCGCCTGCCCCGGCATATTGCCATCATTATGGATGGAAATGGCCGGTGGGCGAAGGAGAAGGGAGAAGACCGCCTGTTTGGCCATTTTCATGGTGTGGAAAGTGTGCGGAATATTGTGGAAGGTGCGGCCGAACTGGGGGTGGAATACCTGACCCTTTATGCATTTTCCACTGAAAACTGGGACCGGCCGGAGTATGAAGTGAGCGGACTTATGGAGCTGCTGGTCAGTACTATACGTAAGGAAGTGGAAAGCCTGAATAAGAACAATATCCGGCTGCATGTGATCGGGGATATGAGTATGCTTCCTGAATATGCACGGACAGAACTCAATGAGGCGCTTGATATTACCCGGCCCAATACCGGACTTAACCTGGTCATGGCCCTCAGTTACAGTGGCCGGTGGGAACTGTTGAATGCGGTGAAAAATATTGCGCATGAAGTGAAGCAAGGTAAACTCAATGTGGAGGAGATCAGCCAGGATACCCTGCAGCATTTTCTCTGTACCAGTGAGTTTCCGGATCCCGAATTAATGATCCGTACAAGCGGGGAATTCCGGATCAGCAATTTCCTGCTTTACCAGCTGGCCTATGCTGAATTGTATTTCACCAATGTGCGCTGGCCCGATTTCAGGAAAGAAAACCTGTATGAAGCCATCCTGGACTACCAGAACCGGGAAAGAAGGTTTGGAAAAACCAGTGATCAGCTGGATGAAACAAAGGCTCCGGCCTGAGGGAAGACTGGCTTTCTTTTAACAAAGACTTTCGATTTTAACCGTTAATTTGCCGCCGGTTCAAGATGGCGGTATTTTTATAAATCGCGGAAAATAAACTAATTAAACTCCCGAATACCGGGACTGAGACCAGAACAATAACACATGCAACGATTTTTACAACGGTTCGGCATCATAGTACTGTTAGCGGTGCTCACGGGTTTCGCTGCAAACGCACAGGAAACTCCGGATACCACCAACCCCACTTCCGTGGACCCCAAGCTTCTTGATTGGACCACGGCACGTATTGCCAAAGAATACACGATCGGTGGTGTCAACATCACCGGCATCCACTATCTCGATACGTCCATTGTCTACTCTATCGCGAATATTCAACCCGGTGACAAATTTGTACATCCCGGAGCGGAAGTATTTGGGAAAGCCATTACTAATCTCTGGAGACAAAAACTTTTCGCTAACGTTCAGATCTTTGTGACCCGGATTGAAGACGATAAAGTATGGATTGAAATTGCTGTACAGGAACGTCCGCGCCTGGGGAACTATAAATTTTACGGGGTTAAAAAATCGGAAGAAGAAGATATCCTCGGCAAAGTCACCCTGACCAAACAGACCATTATCACTGAAAATATCCGCCGCGAACTGAAAGAAAAAATCACTCAGCACTTTGCGGATAAAGCATTCAGGAATGTAACGGTACGCATTGAGGAGAAACCGGACACCACCTATATCAACTCTAATATTCTCAATATTTATGTAAATAAAGGGGACAAAGTGCGGATTGGTTCTATTGGTTTCTATGGCAATGAAAATATCGATGACCTCCGGCTGAAAAAACAGCTGAAAGGGACCAAGGAAATGTCCCGCTTTACTTTCTATCCTGATAAATCGGTCAGTCCTTACGGGGAAAACAAACCCTTCGCTTTTAACCAGTATATGCGTGACTGGGGCTTTCTCTCCATCAGTAAAACAAAGGCCCTGCTTGATCCCTATTTCCGGTTCAAACTACTGAGCAGCGCCAAATTTGACGAAAAGAAATACGAAGAAGACAAGGATAATATCCTCGATTATTATAATTCCATGGGATATCGGGATGCCCAGATCGTAGCAGACACCCAATACAGAACGGCAGCCGGCAATCTGAATGTGGACCTGAAAGTAAAAGAAGGCCGCCGCTACTATTTTGGAAATATCGTCTGGAAAGGAAATTCAAAATATACCGACTCCTTACTGACCGTGATCCTCGGAATCAACAAAGGCGATATCTATAACGTGGCCATCCTGAATAAGCGTCTGGGTAAAGAAGCTGCCCAGGAAGGCGGTGATATCAGCGGACTGTACATGGATGACGGCTACCTCTTCTTCCGTGCCGAGCCGATTGAAACAGCGGTATACAATGACACCATCGATTACGAGATCCGTATAATGGAAGGTCCCCAGGCCCGTATCAAAAATGTTACTATTGCCGGTAATGATAAAACAAAAGATTATGTGATCCGTCGTGAATTGCGCACTGTTCCCGGTGAACTGTTCAGCCGCTCAGACCTGATCCGCTCCCAACGTGAGTTGGCCAACCTGCAATACTTCAACCAGGAAACCATCAATCCAGGTGTAGTACCCAATGCCGATGACGGTACCGTGGATATCAACTGGAAACTGGAAGAGAAATCTTCAGACCAGCTTGAACTCTCTGCCGGTTGGGGTGGTGGTATCGGTCTGACCGGTACACTTGGGGTGACGTTTAACAACTTCTCCATCCGGAATATCTGGAAGAAATCCGCCTGGGATCCCCTTCCAACAGGAGATGGACAGAAGTTAAGTCTCCGTTTACAATCCAATGGACGCGCCTATCGTTCCTACAGTGCTTCCTTTACGGAACCCTGGCTGGGCGGTAAGAAAAGAAACTCACTGACCCTCGGATTCAATAACAGTAAATACTCCAGTGCTTATAATCCTTATACCGGAACCATTGACCGTGCTAAATCAGATACGGTTTTCCTGAAGACCACCGGTATCTCTTTATCACTGGGTAAGCAGCTGAAATGGCCCGATGACTTCTTTACCTTAGTTTATACATTGAACTATACGCGTTATAAGCGTCAGAACTATGGCATCTTCCAGGGCGCCAGTCCAACCGGTGTATCGGATAACCTGAGCTTCAAGATCGCTTTACAGCGTTCTTCTGTGTTCAACCCGATCTTCCCGACCAGTGGTTCCAATTTTCTGGCGAGCTTACAGTTCACCCCACCGTATTCATTATTCAACCCGGACATTGTTACTTCAGTGGACCCCTATAAAACCCCTGAGTATCACAAATGGCGTTTTAATGCAGAATGGTATGTGCCGATTGGTAAACCGATGGGTGCTGAAAAGAACCGCCAGTTTGTAATGAAGATTGCTGCGAAGTATGGTTTCATGGGCCGCTACAACAAGAAACTGGAATACTCACCATTTGAACGTTTCCAGGTGGGTGACGCGGGTCTGACCAATAACTTCGGCTTACTCGGTTACGATATCATCGCTCACCGTGGATACCCGGTGTATGAGTCCTCTGATCCTACAGTAAACCCTGATCAGCAAAATGCCAGTCAGTTCTTTACCATCTTTAATAAATACCAGCTCGAAATGCGTTTCCCGCTCGTGACCAACCCGAGCAGTACCATTTATGCGCTGACCTTCTTTGAAGCGGCCAATGGCTGGTACAACTATAAAGATTATAACCCCTTCCGTTTACGCAGAAGCGTGGGTGTAGGTATGCGTTTCTTCCTGCCAATGTTCGGTCTGCTTGGATTTGACTATGGCGTGGGACTTGATCGTATCCAGCCCGGTCAGACCGGTCTGAAAGGAGCATCCCGCTTTACCTTTATGCTGGGCTTTGAGCCGGAATAAATTGTTTAACCACAAATTCCTCTATATGAAAAAGATACTTCTTCTTGCCTGTATGCTGGGACTGGGCTTTGCCGGTATTTCTCAGAAATATGCGATCATCGACACCCGCTACATACTGGACAAGATGCCGGAGTATAAAGAGGCCCAGAAACAACTGGACAATATTGCGGCCGGCTGGCAGAAGGAAATCGACGCTAAACAGGCCGAACTGGACAAAATGTACAAGGATTATGATGCCGAGCAGGTGATGCTGACCGAAGAACTCCGGAAAAAAAGAGAGGATCAGCTCTTTAATAAGGAAAAAGACCTCCGGGATCTGCAGCGCAAACGCTTTGGTTTTGAGGGAGATCTGTTCAAAAAGCGCCAGGAACTGATCAAACCCATTCAGGATAAAGTGTACAACGCTGTTCAGAAAATGGCCGTGAGCCGGGGCTATGATTTTGTACTGGATAAAAGTGAAGGAATTACCATTATATTTGCCGACCCCAAACTGGACAAGAGTGAGGATGTGCTGAAGGACCTGGGGGTAAAGTAAATGTTAAAGAAAGTTAAGGCGCAACTAACTGCCTTTTTTTAGTATCATATAAAGCATAACAAAAAAATCGAGATGAAAAAGATCCTTTCAGTCATTGCTATCGTGGGTTTGCTGGCATTCTCAGGTACCGCTAATGCACAAATTAAAATCGGCTATATCAAAATCGATGATGTGGTAAGCCTGTTTCCTGAAACGGCTAAAATTGACTCTGTTCTTGAGCGCTATCAGTCCGATTCACTGAATCCTGAATATGCCTCTATTGTTACCAACTATCAGTTCAATGATAGTCTTTACCGTGACTCTTTACATACGCCCAAAGCCGTACGTGATGAGATTGCCAAGAAACTGCCAACCCTGATCTATCAGATCCAGAACTGGCAGCAAATTGTAAACCAGGCCCTGGAAGCCAAGCAAAATGAAATCCTGTCCCCGCTTTACCGCAAAGCCTATGATGCTATCAAAGTGGTGGCTAAGGAAAAAGGATACACCCATGTGTTAAGCAAAGAAGCATTCCTGGTTGCCCCGGATGGTGATGATATGCTGGCGCTGGTGGCTGCTAAGCTGAAACTGAAAATTCCTCCGACAGCTCCTAAATAAGGGTTGAATAAAATACTGAAAGCCGTCCCGGTATCCGGGACGGCTTTTTTTTGCCTGCGGCAAGGAGGGGTGGCCACGAAATCACACGAAAACTCACGAATGAATACAGAAAGGCAGGCCACGGATAACACGGATAAACACGGATCAAGTTATTTCACTCAGGAGGTGTATTGACTACTAACTACCGGCTACTAACTACTAACTTTGTCTTATGCCTCAACGCAATCCCATAGGTATATTCGATTCCGGTTATGGCGGACTTACCGTGATGAAGGAAATTGTACATCAGTTACCGCAATACGACTATCTCTATCTCGGCGATAGCGCCCGTTCGCCCTATGGGAACCGGTCCTTTGATACGGTGTACCAATACACCCTTCAATGCGTGAAATGGTTTTTTGACCAGGGTTGCTCCCTCGTGATCCTGGCCTGCAATACGGCATCTGCAAAAGCCCTTCGTACCATTCAGCAGAATGACCTGCCCAAACTGGCACCTGATAACCGGGTTTTGGGAGTGATCAGGCCAACAGCGGAAATCATCGGACAGTTTTCCGAAACGGGTAAAGTGGGTGTACTCGCAACGAACGGTACCGTGGCATCTGAATCCTACCCGATGGAGATTGGAAAATTCTTCCCTGAACTGACGGTGATCCAGGAAGCCTGTCCTATGTGGGTGCCCCTGGTAGAGAACAATGAGCAGCAGAGTAAAGGCGCTGAATATTTTGTAAAGAAGAACCTGGAAAACATATTTGAAAAAGGAGAAGATATTGATGTGATCCTGCTGGCCTGCACCCATTATCCCTTATTGAAAGAGACCATTGAAGAATACCTGCCTGTCGGGGTTAAACTCCTTTCACAAGGAGAGATTGTGGCCGAAAGTCTGGCGGATTACCTGCAACGGCACCCGGAAATCGAAGGCCGCTGCAGCAAAGAAGGCCGCCATAGTTTCTATACCACCGATTCCACCACCGATTTTGACCAGCATGCCACGGTTTTCTTTGGACAGGAAGTGCAATCAAAACATGTGGATCTGGATGCTGCAGTAAAATGAAAATCAATTAATTATAGGCTCATTTGTCACTTTGATTTTCATAAAACACCCCGCCGGTACCGGGTAAAATAATCCGGCTTCTTTTCCTATTCTGCTTCCCAACCCTTACCTTTGCCGTCCTTTCACGAACAGTGGGTGTGGTGACCCGTTGTCGAAATGAAACCAGGGCCGTTCTCCCGGTCCATATTTCAAAATTTTCCGGAGCAATAGCAATGGAGAATAAAAGTGAAAAAGCGAAATAATTATGAAACGTACATTCCAACCTCATCGTAAGCGTCGTAAGTCGGTCCATGGTTTCCGTAAACGTATGGAAACTGCCAATGGCCGTAAAGTATTAGCCAGCCGTCGTGCCAAA
>CAUJFR010000297.1 GCA_963169885.1 Bacteroidota bacterium | reverse complement strand
CTGGCTTATGTGGGGGAACTGGAAAAGACCACCACCTTCAAAGACAAGATCCGGCTCAACCCGGAGAATATAAATGCCGGTTTACTGACATATCCTGTTTTGCAGGCGGCGGATATTATTTTGCATCGCGCCAAGTATGTTCCGGTTGGAAAAGATCAGGAACAACACCTGGAAATGGCCCGTAATTATGTCAACCGGTTTAATCACCGCTATGGTGAAGTATTTCCGGAACCGGTGGCTTTTAATTATGGGGAAGAACTGGTAAAAGTGCCCAGCCTGGATGGTAAGGGTAAAATGAGTAAGAGTGAAAACCAATTGGCTACATTATATCTGTCAGATGATGATGAAATGATCCGAAAAAAATGTAAAAAGGCTAAAACGGATGCAGGACCAACTGAACCCAACAGCCCCATGCCCGATTATATTGAAAATATTTTCCTGCTCATGAAACTGGTCAGTGAAGAGGATGTAATCCGGAAATTCAAGGAGGATTATAACGCATGCACCATACGCTATGGCGATATGAAAGAGCAACTGGGAGAAGATATGGTCCGCTTTATTACCCCCATCCGGGAAAAAGCAGATGCCATCCGGAATAATGAAGCATACCTGAAACAGGTGATGGAAATGGGGGCGGAGAAAGCCCGTAAAAGTGCCCGGGTCACGATGGAGCTGGTTCGGGAAGCTATCGGGTTGAATTATTTTTAAAAAACAGGGATTACCGAATCCCAAAGTCCGAAAAAGGGCTTACTTTGAAGCCCTCCCTTTCGGGAATATTATTGTATCCGGAATTTAAGCAGTTATGGCAAAAGCTAAGAAACCAAAACACATCGCTATTGCAGGCAATATCGGCGCTGGAAAGACGACCCTGACCGAAATGCTCAGCAAGCACTATAAGTGGATTCCCAATTTTGAGGATGTGGATCATAATCCCTACCTCATGGATTTTTATGAGGATATGCCTCGATGGAGTTTTAATCTTCAGATATTCTTCCTCAACAGCCGGCTGCGTCAGTTAGTGGAAATTCAGAAAGGAACGGAAACAGTGATCCAGGACCGTACCATCTATGAGGATGCTAACATCTTTGCGCCCAACCTGCATGAAATGGGCCTGATGAGCAAAAGGGATTTTGATAATTACTTTAATTTTTTCCAGACCCTCAAGACCCTGGTACAACCGCCGGATCTGCTGATTTACCTGAATGCTTCAGTACCCACCCTGGTGGGACAAATCCAGAAAAGGGGCCGGGAATATGAAGAGAATATCCGGCTGGATTACCTGAAAAAACTCAATGAATATTATAACAAATGGATCGGCGATTATAAGGAAGGAAAACTCCTGGTCATTGATGTCGATAAAAATAAATTTGCCGAACGGGATGAGGATTTCGGAGAGATTATCCGGAAAGTGGATGCCGAACTCTACGGTCTGTTTTAACAGCCAATAAAATAGTTGATTAAGACCTGCTTGCGGTATTCAGACCGGGCAGGTTTTTTCTTTTTGGGCATTCCCCTTAATTCTACCGATGGGGTTGCTATATCAACCGGAATTAGTAATCAGCAAAGTCCTTCAGTTCATCCAATAACCGGCTGATCTTTTTCAGCCACTCGGCTTGTTTGACTTCATCAATGCTGTGGCGGGTTTCCCGGTCGTATTGTTGTTGCACCGCTGCTTTTTCATCGGCCACTTCATTGTAGATCCTGTTGAGTTCTTTCTGGTAATTGTTTTTATTGAACCGGTAGGCGCTCATTCGTTTGTGCAGTTTGCGGGCATAGGCCTCGGCAATATCAAAATGCCCCTGCTCATGACTCAGGATATGATCTGTTTGATTACGTACCCATGAACGGCTTCTTGAAAACCAGGATTTGATCGTATAACTGAACTGGCTGCCCGATATATGATAGTCGATACTCAGGGAAGTGCTGGTGGTGGCTGCCGCATCACTCTTAGGGTTGGGACTGGCTTTGTAATCACTCCAGGTCAGCTTGCGGCTTGCACTCCAGGTAAGGATATCTTCGCCGGCTTCCTGCGCAAGCGTGGCGGAAACGGACAAGCTAAAAAGCAGTAAACTGAAAATTCTTTTCATGTTGTAATGGAACGAAAAGAGGGGAGAAAAATTTTATTGGATGCAGGGCCCGGCGTTAAAAAAAATAAAAATCCCGGAACCATCGGCTCCGGGAATATTTCAAACAACCATCCAGAGAATTAGTCTGTAGTTAGAAGTCGGTAGTTAGTAGTCCGATGCTTCGGACAATAGCCCCTTCTTAGGAGGTTGAATCTTAGTAAACGGCTCTTCCTCGTTTTACGGAATGCCTTTCGTACTTCGTACCTCGTACTTCGTACTTATGCCCTTGGTGCTGCGGCAAGTATCTCCTCACTCACCCCGTCTTTATACTTTTCAAAATTCTTCACAAACAATCCGGCGAGGTATTTTGCTTTTTCATCATAGGCATTTTTATCGGCCCAGGTATTCCGGGGCTGCAGGAGTTCAGCAGGTACATCCGGACAACTGGTGGGAACCGCCATACCGAAAATGGGATCATTCATATATTCAACATTGTTCAATGTGCCTTCCAGTGCGGCCGTGATCATGGCCCGGGTATATTTCAGTTTCATCCGGCTGCCGGTGCCGTATGCTCCACCGGTCCAGCCGGTATTGATCATCCATACATTCACGTTGTTTTCCTGCATTTTTTTACCCAGCATGGCGGCATATTTGCCGGGATGAAGGGGCAGGAAGGGGGCGCCAAAACAGGCACTGAAAGTAGGTTTGGGTTCCGTTACCCCCGCTTCAGTACCGGCTACTTTGGCTGTATATCCGGATATAAACTGGTACATCGCCTGTCCGGGAGTAAGTTTTGAGACAGGAGGCAATACCCCAAACGCATCACAGGTCAGGAAGAAAATATTTTTTGGCAAACCTCCCACGGAAGGCTCCTGGGCATTACTGATAAAATGCAGGGGATAGGAGACCCGGGTGTTCTCAGTAATTGATCCGTCATCAAAATTGATTCGATTCGTTCCTTCAAAGAAAACGGTATTTTCCACAAGGGCACCTGGCCGGATCGCATTGAATATTTCCGGTTCTTTTTCTTCGGTGAGGTTAATGGTCTTGGCATAACAGCCGCCCTCGAAATTGAAAATATTATCATTGGTCCAGGCATGTTCATCATCCCCGATCAGTTTACGGTTAGGGTCGGCACTCAGGGTTGTTTTGCCGGTACCACTTAATCCGAAGAAAATGGCGGTATCACCGTCTTCACCCATATTGGCACTGCAATGCATGCTCAATACATCTTTTTCGTGTGGTAAAATATAATTGAGGATGGTGAAAATGCCTTTCTTGGTTTCACCGGTATAACCCGTACCGGCGATCAGGATCATTTTATGTTTGAAAGATACCACAGCCGCATTGTGCTGACGGGTACCACATACTGCAGGATCCAGTTTTAAACCGGGTACCGTGATCACATGCCAGTCAGGTGTAAAACTCTCCAGCTCTTCTTCGGCCGGACGAAGAAACATATTATAGGCAAACAGGTTGTTCCAGGGCTTTTCATTGACCACCCGTACATTTAACCGATAGCGGGGATCGGCACAGGCATAGCAATCACGAACCCATAATTCCGGGAGCCGGTTCATATAATCGGTGACTTTATCGAAAATGATATCGTAATAGCCGGGCTCGATGGGAATATTAAAATCATTCCAGTGTACACTGTCTGCGGTGCTTTCGTCTTTCACCGTGAATTTGTCTTTGGGAGAACGTCCGGTAAACTCTCCCGTCTGGATGACCAGGGCCCCCGTATCATTCAGCACTCCATCGCCGATGCGAAGGGTGTCCTGGATCAGTTCTTCCGGACTAAGCTGATAATGAATGGATCCATTGTTTTTGAGGCCGATTTTGTGTAAATGTTGGGCAGGAATAGCAATCGTTGGTACTGACATATATGGCGCACTCATTTGGTGAAGCGACAAAGGTAATACCAAAACCCAATATTTTACAAACAAGTGTTCGTGCGACACATTAGAGAATGTCAAAAAATCAGTTTTTGGGACAATTATTTATTCATTTTCATGGCTTTATATCATTCAATATTCAATCATTGGCAATTTCTGCTGAATTTTCTCCAAATCGGGGGTTCCTGCATTGTTTTGTGATGAAAGTCAGGGGCATAAAAGGATAGGATGCTATCTTTAGCAGGATTTTTCATTTTTCCTCAAATTCCTTAATCAACTGATATGAAATACCTGCCATTGAACCCGGAGATTTTTGTACAGAACCGGCAACGCTTTGTGCGCCAGATGCAAAAAAACTCCATTGCCATTTTTGTAAGTAATGATGAAGTGCCCAGTAACGGGGATGCGATTTATTCCTTCAAACAGAACAGCGATCTTTTCTGGCTGAGCGGGGTAACCCAGGAAGACAGTATGGTGATCCTGTTTCCGGATAATCCCGATCCGAAATACCGGGAGGTGTTGGTACTGGTTCGTCCAAACGAACTGAAGGAAAAATGGGATGGCAAACGCCTCCGGGTAAAAGAAGCGCAGGATATGAGTGGCATCAAAACCATTGTATGGCTCGATAGTATTGATGGTTTATTACAACCCTGGATTCACCTGGCTGATAATATTTACCTGGATAGTAATGAGAATGACCGCAAGGCCAGCCTCGTACGTTCAAGGGACTATCGCTTTATTGATGAAATGAAAAGCCGGTACCCGTTGCATAATTACCTGCGTGCCGCAAAGATTATGAAAGAGCTTCGTGCCATTAAAACAGCACTTGAAGTGGAAGTGATGCAGAAGGCGATGGATATTACGGAGCACACATTCCGCCGCTTATTAAAGTTTGTTAAGCCCGGTGTGATGGAATATGAAATAGAAGCAGAAATCTTTCACTCTTTCCTAAGCCAACGCGCAACCGGACCCGCCTATGGAAGTATAATTGCCAGTGGTGATCGTGCCCGTACCTTACACTATGTAAGCAACAGTGAAGAGTGCAAGGATGGTGAACTGATCCTGATGGACTTCGGCGCAGAGTACGGCGGATATTGTGCAGATCTGACAAGGACAATTCCGGTCAATGGCAAATTCACCCGTCGTCAGAAAACGGTGTATAATGCCTGTCTCAATATCCATAATTATTGCCGCAGTATATTAAAACCCGGTATCACGATCGTTGATTATACCGATAAAATCGGAGAGGAAGCCACGCAACAGTTTTTAAAAATCGGGCTGATAAAAAAATCCGATGTGAAGAACGAAGATCCGGAGAACAGGGCCTATCGGAAATACTTATATCATGGCATATCACATCACCTCGGGGTGGATGTGCATGACCTGGGTACCAAGACAGAACCGGTAAAAGCCGGCATGGTCTTTACCATTGAACCGGGTATCTATATCGAAGAAGAGCAAATGGGCGTGCGGATCGAAAACAATTTCTGGATCACCAGCAACGGCAGTGTGGATTTGATGAAGAATATTCCGATTACCGTCGAGGAGATAGAAAGTTTAATGAAAAAGTAAGTTGTTGAAAGGGACCACAGTCCAC
>CAUJFR010000296.1 GCA_963169885.1 Bacteroidota bacterium | reverse complement strand
AATACTTTCTTCTTCATTTCCGATCAGGCCTTCGTCACCGGCATGGGGATTCAGTCCCAATACAGCAATTTTTGGTTTTTCAATCCCGAAGTCTTTTTGCAGGCTTTGATTGATCAGGTGGAGTTTGCTGAGTATTTTCTCTTTCGTGATATGTTTGGCCACTTCGCCTACCGGCACATGTTCGGTAACGAGTGCCACCCTGAAATCGCCGGCACAAAGCATCATCACTACATCATTCACGCCAAACATCTGTTTGAGATAGGGGGTATGCCCGGTAAAATTGAAATCAGCGGATTGAATATTCTTTTTATGGATCGGGGCGGTTACCAGCCCGTCAATTTGTTTTTGTTTCAGGGCGGCCACCGCAGTTTGAAGGGAGAGCACGGCGTATTTACCGCCTTCGTCAGTCAGTTGACCGGGGGTAACCTGAATATCTTCTTCCCAGCAGCTAAACAGGTTAACCTGTTTATGATTGATCCGGGAGAAATCTTTAATACTGCTGAAGCTCAGGTTCAGTTCCGGCAGGGTCTTCCGGTAAAAGTTGATCACTTTATTGGAAGCAAAAATCACGGGGGTGCAATGTTCCAGGATCCGGTTATCGGAAAAAGTCTTAATAATCAGTTCAATGCCGATGCCGTTTATATCGCCGCAGGAAATGCCGATTACTGGTTTATTGGTATTCATGTTTATCTGTACTTATCCGATAAAAGTACGATTTTTAAAAGGATTGAAATCATTCAGCCTGATCTTGTTAGATAATATAGGCACTAACAGGTCTCAAACCCGGGATACCAGGAAACCCGGATCTTCAGGGTCAGGGTGCTGGAATTTAGTAGGGGTATTTGTGTAGATGAATTAAGCAAATGGCTTACAAATAAGTAGTATTAATACCGATTGGTTATACAGGTTTATTGAGCGAATTTTATAGTTGCTAAAACCTTGTCCGTATCTCATGAAAACAATATCCATTTATAGCATCCGATCAAGCCTTGGCGTGTTGCTGTTTTTTTTAAGCAATACTTTACATGCACAGGTTACCATTATTCCATACGGCAGTACTTGGAAATACTGGGCGAATAGCCAGGCCAATTTTCAGTCTAACTGGGAAACTACCTCTTACAATGATGCTGCATGGCCATCCGGGGCCGGTGAATTGGGTTATGGCGACGGAGATGAATTAACCTGTATTCCGGCAGCAAGTCCTGTTGCAGGTACAATTTGTTCGCCGAGCGGCAACAAATGGCCCGCTTATTATTTCCGGAAAGTGATCAGTATTCCGGATCCAACGGTCTACACCAATTTCAGTTTTAGTATTGATCGGGATGATGGATTTGTAGTGTATGTTAATGGTGTGGAAGTTTCCCGCAATAACCTGGCAGCCGGCGCAGTGAGTTATGGAACTGCAGCAACCGCAGCTGTAGAAGATGCGGTGATCAGTTTTACAGTGGCTACTTCCGCTTTTGTATCCGGCAATAATACTATTGCTGTGGAAATGCACCAGGCGACTGTATCAGGGTCACCACCTGTTTCAACCAGCAGTGATATTTCTTTTAACCTCCAGTTGTTGGGTAATGATGCTTTTTCAGCCGGCCTGAGCCGCGGACCTTACCTGCAGGCAGGGAGCCAGGATGGGATCACCATCCGTTGGAGAACTTCGGCTGCTGAAAATTCTAAAGTGGAACTCGGGACCGTTTACGGCAGCTATCCCATTGTGGTCAATGATGCCACTGCTGTTACCGAACATATTATCCGGGTAAATGGTTTATCCACCGATACCAAATACTATTACCGCATCGGAAATTCGACCGCCGCTCAATTACCCGAGGCCGGTCAGTTCTTTACCACATTGCCGGCTTCCAATACCACTCGCAAAATCAGGGTGATTGCTTTCGGCGACTGCGGTCGTGGTAATATTGCTTATCAGGACGAAAGTCTGGCCAGTTACCTGAGCTATTTGTCCGCTAACAGTATTGAGGCGGCGGATGCCTGGTTGTTGCTCGGTGATAATGCATACAACTCCGGAACCGATGCAGAATTTACCGCCAACTTTTTTGATATCTACGGCACGAACATGTTGCGTAACCATAAACTCTATCCTTCACCGGGTAATCATGATTATGGAAACAGTGCGGCCAATAAGACTTTTCGCAATATGGCCTATCATAACAGTTTTACCGTACCACAAACCGGGGAGGCCGGCGGTGTAGCTTCCAATAAACAAAATTTTTACTCCTATGATATCGGCAATATTCACTTTCTCTCTCTTGATTCCTATGGCATAGAAAGTGATGGTACGAGTATGGAGACTGCCGGGGGTACAGCCCTGAAAACCTGGCTGACCAATGACCTGGCTGCCAATACAAAGAAATGGACGATCGCTTACTGGCATCACCCTCCTTACACAAAAGGAAGTCATAATTCAGACGCAGAGAGCGATCTCGTGAGTATCCGGCAAAACTTTATCAGTTTCCTTGAAACAAGAGGGGTGGATATGATCGTTTGCGGACACAGTCATAATTATGAAAGAGGATACCTGATTAAAAATTATACCGGGAACTGGGCTTCCTTCAATGCCGGCACCCATGCATTGAGTACATCCAGTGCCACCTATACCAGCGGGGCAACCTGTCCCTATGTGTATAACTCCAGTCCCGCGAATCACGGTACCGTGTATGTGGTGTCCGGTTCGGCAGGAGCCAGTGGTACCATGAATACCGGTTTTGGTACCGGTCCCATGCCTTATGCACTGAATGACGGAGGTGTATTTTATTTTGAAGTAGAGGATAACCGCCTGGACGCAAAGATGCTCCGTCGCAATGGAACCATCTTTGATCAGTTTACGATTATTAAAGATGTCAATAAGACCAGCAATTATACAATATCAAATGGTTCATCCAGAACCCTGACTGCCTCCTGGCCTGGTAATTACAGCTGGAGTACAACGGCCAGCACCCGTTCAATAAGTGTAACCCCTCCTGTCAATGCAATTACCAATTATAGCGTATCGGATGAGTTTGGCTGTATCACCGATCAGTTCAGTATTACTACCTCCAGCACACTACCCGTGAAGTTGATGTTATTTGAAGCCAAACGGACCGATAGGGGTGTTGCCTTAAACTGGACCGTACTGGTGGATCATGCGGCTGAACAGTTTATTATAGAGCGATCTGCCAATGGAAGAGATTTCGCCAGACTGGGTACCATTGATGTGGCCCCTGCTGCCGGCGAACAATCTTTTAGTTACCTGGATCAGCAACCCTTGCCGGGTACTTCCTTTTACCGGCTTTCATTGGCTGCAGCAGGAACTAATCCGGCTTATTTCGGTATTAAAAAAGTAACAGGGGATTCCTATACCGGGTTCGATATAAAAATGAAAACGG
Organism: Bacteroidota bacterium; assembly: GCA_963169885.1. Taxonomy (GTDB): domain Bacteria; phylum Bacteroidota; class Bacteroidia; order Chitinophagales; family Chitinophagaceae; genus JJ008. Next base: position 706 of record CAUJFR010000296.1, on the reverse strand, counting down.
GAATCGCCGGAAAGATGATCGTGGACTGCCATACAGAAAAGGATGATCAGTTCAGTCTGACCCTGTATGCGGTTACTGGTGCGAAGCTCAGAAGTGAGGAGCTGCAACTGCAAAAAGGAACCACCCGGAAAGAATACGCAATGGTTCCGGGTGTATATATCTGTGAGTTACGCAACAGCCGGGGTGAAGCGGTACAACAAAAAATGATGGTTCACTAAGTGAATAAATGAAACGGATCATTCTTATATTATTTCTGCTGATAATTGCTGTCAGTACCCGGGTAACCGCCCAGGTACTCCGCGCTTTTACGCCGAGATATTATAATGCATCTGTGAAAGGTAATATCACATTTGTGGCCAATAACATTATTACCTCGTCTGGTGTAAATACCAGTGAAGCGCCTCCCGGAGGCACAGCGGTAAATAACGGCAATTCCGGGGCGAATATTGATATATCCGGAACGACCCTGGTTCCTTATGGGGCCTCCTGGAAATATTATTCCACCGGTGCCGCTCCTGCAGGTAGTTGGAAAAACCTGGGATATAATGACGCGGCCTGGTCATCGGGTAATGGGGAACTGGGTTATGGAGACGGAGACGAAGCTACCTGTATACCTTCCGGGGGCGGAGGCACTTTATGTGTGCCAACCGGCAACAAGTATATAACCAGCTATTTCCGGAAAACAATCAGTATCGCCGATCCCACT
>CAUJFR010000295.1 GCA_963169885.1 Bacteroidota bacterium | reverse complement strand
TGAGCTGGGTAAAAGCCAGTAAGGAGAATGAGACCCTGTTTAAATCGCTTACCGATGAACGGCACCTGAAACAGGAATTGGATTTTTTTGAATCCATATCTGTTAAAAAAGCATTCAGAAAAACAACCCTGTCCCTGGACGGGTTTACCCCGGTAAGGTCTATATGGGCAAGGTATCGTAATGGGTGGATGTCTGCAGCCGCCATCCTGCTCTTACTGACCGGAGCCTGGTTGATCCGGCTTTTAAACAGTCCTGCGGACAAAGAGCAAGAAGTCGTTAAAACAGTTGTTACGCCTGCTGCCATTGTACCCGGTGGAAACAAAGCTTACCTGATTCTGGCCGATGGCCGGAGTATCCTGCTGGACAGCAGTGCGGATGGTCAATTGGCCAAGCAGGGCAATGTATCAATCCGGAAAGAAAACGGAAAGCTCGCTTATAACAGCGGTGCCCAGGAAGGTGAAGTACTTTATAATACGATCCGAACCCCGAAAGGCGGGCAGTACCAGCTTGAATTGTCAGATGGGTCAAAAGTATGGTTAAACGCCGCCTCCACGCTTCGTTTTCCGGCTTCCTTTACCGGGAAAGAAAGAAGGGTGGAAATGACCGGGGAAGCCTACTTTGAAATTGCAAAGAAAAATGCCCAACCATTCATTGTGAGTTCGAATGGCATTGATATCCGCGTTACCGGAACGCATTTCAATATCAATGCCTACCCGGATGAATTATTTACCAGCACCACATTGCTTGAAGGCGCCGTAGCTGTACAGGATGGGATGAAAAAAATAATGTTACTGCCAGGTGAACAGGCCCGGTATATTCCCGGTCAGCCACTGATGCGGATGAAGCAACCGGACCTGGAAGAAGTAATGGCCTGGAAAAAGGGAAAATTCATATTTAATGAGGCGGATATAAAAACGATCATGCGGCAGATCAGCCGTTGGTACGATGTGGACATCATTTATGAAGGTACCGTGCGCAGTGAAACTTTTTCAGGAATGGTCAGTCGTGAGAGCAATATTTCCAAAGTGCTCCGGATCATGGAAGAAGGAGGAGTGAAATTCAGTATTGAATCGAGAAAAATAATCGTGAAATAAAAAACAGGAAAACCGGGAAGTGCTGAAATCACTCCCCGGCGGAAAGTCTGGTTTAAAAAATAGTCAAGTCGGCAAAGACTGCTTATCGTTCATCCCAAACCCGTTCCGAGGTATTCGGAACCTTTCAAAGTTATGCATTTAAAGGCTTCAGATGCCTTCCTGAAAAAACGGAAGGCTTACACCAAAATCATGCTTATTATGAAGTTTACAACTATCCTGCTGCTGGCCGCCTGTTTGCAGGTCAGTGCCAGCGGGTTTTCACAAACCGTGACATTGTCGTTGAAGAACGCCAGTTTGCAAAAAGTATTTAAAGAAATTAACCGGCAGACGGGTTATGAATTTTTCTTTAAAGATGAACTGCTGAAACAGGCCGGAAAACTGGATATTAATGTAAAAAATCTCTCTTTAGAAGACGTGTTAAAACAGTGCTTCAGTAACCAGCCGCTGACATTTACCATTATTGACAAAACCATTGTGATCAAAGAGAAAAAAGTGGTTACCTCGTCTCCCGTGGATCCGCTGCCTGTATTGGTCAAAGGCCGCGTTACAGATGCGGCTGGTCTGCCTCTAACGGGAGCAACGGTCCAGATTAAAGGCACCCGGGTTGCTGTTATTACAGACAAAGAGGGCAATTTTTCGATCGATACAAAACCTGGTCAGGTGCTGATCATCAGTTATGTTGGTTTTATCAGTACTGAAACTGTCATCACCAAGGACAGTCCTGTATTGCAAATAGCCCTTACGATCCGTCCGGCGGAACTCAACACGGTGGCCCTGATCAGTACCGGTTATCAGCAGTTACCGAAAGAAAGAAGTGCCGGATCTTTTTCCACCGTCACCAATGAAGCCATTAAAAATAAAAGTGTCAGCATGAACCTGATTGACCGGCTTGAAGGGTTGGTGCCGGGTTTGTCCATCAATTATGGCCGTAGTACGGATCGCTTCCTGATGCGGGGACTCACTTCGATCAATGCGGACAAAACACCTTTGTTTGTGGTGGATGGTGTACCCATGAATAATGTAAGTAGCCTGACCAGCCTGATTAATCCGGAAGATGTGGAGAGTGTAAATTTTCTGCGGGATGCAACGGCCTCCTCGATCTGGGGATCTGCGGCGGCCAATGGCGTAATTGTCATCACCACCCGCAAAGGAAAGATCTCCACCAGTCCGAAAAAAATACAGGTTAATTACAGTGGTTTTGCCTCCTTCCGCGGACAACCTGATCTCGACTATTATAACATGATGAATTCACAACCGCTGGTGGGTGCTGCAAAAGAAATTTTTGATATCGCGGCTTATCCCTGGGCCACGGTAACCACCTCTGCCAGTAATAATTCCTCACCGGTTGTGGTGCCGCATGAACAAGTGATGTACGATCTTGCCAGGGGTATTATTACACAGGCAACAGCCGACAAACTTCTTGATTCGCTCAGTTTCAATAATCACCAGGATCAGATCAGTAATTTTCTTTTTCAAAACAGTTTCTTATCAAATCACTCGATCAATTTTAACGGGGGGAGTGATTATCACAGTTACTACGGATCCATCAGCTATACCAGTGACAAAAGTTATAACCGCACAAACCTGGATCGTTACCAGGTTAACCTGCGGCAGGATTTCAATTTCAGTAAAGCCATCCGGCTGGACCTGACGGCCAATATGTCGTATGAAAAAAGCAGCAAATTCCTGTTGACCGATTTTCCGGGCACCGCCAGCACACTCCTCCCCTATGTTCAGCTGGAGGATTACAGTGGAAACCCATTATCACTGGCTTACCTGTTGAGGCATGATCCCTTCAGAGCGACTTCTGAAAATCAAAGCCGGATTAATCTGAACTATATACCGTTGCTTGAACCAGGTAATACAAAAAACAATACGAATAATCTTATCGCCCGTATTAATGCCGGACTAACCATTAAACTCTGGAAAGGATTAAGCTATGAAGGAAGGGCGCAGTATCAACACGGTGCCAATTCCGGTTATGAATATTATAATCAGAACGCCTATAAGGTAAGAAACGAACGTGTCTACTTTACGCAGGCCGCCACCACACCGGGAGGTAATCCCACTTATTACCTTCCAACAACCGGTGGACATTATCTTACAAGTAATACCGCACAGCGCGCCTGGACAGTCCGGAATCAGTTTTCCTATGACAATACGCTGGCAAAAAAGCACCAGCTCACAATGCTTGCTGGTTCAGAAATCCGGTCCAGTTACAGTAATTCACTGGGCTCATTCAAAAGAGGTTATGATTTTCAGACACAAACCTTTTCTTACATAGATGAAATATTCCTGGGAAGCACCGGCGTGACTAACCCGGTAAACTTCCTGCCCAGCAGAACCGTTAATGTTTTGACGGTAAACCAGTTGTCCTATGGTGAGCAGGAGCGCAGGTTCTTTTCGCTATACGGAAATATGGCATACACTTTTGACAGAAAGTATACGCTGAACGGCAGCATCCGTATGGATCAATCCAATTTATTTGGCTCGGACCCTTCCACGCAATACAAACCCATCTGGAGCATTGGTGGTGCCTGGAATATTACCCAGGAGAAGTTCTTTCATTCGAGGCAGATCAATAACCTGAAACTACGGCTGACTTATGGTCTAGCGGGTAATGCACCAGTACCTGGTCAGGGTGGACCCTATGATATAGTCGGGGCAAGAAATAATGCGATTTTCAGCGGGCTTGGTATCGGTTATGTATTGTTTACGCCCAAAAATGATCTTTTATCCTGGGAGAGAACCGCCACTACAAATGCAGGTATAGATTTTGGGATCTGGAAGAACCGGATTTCCGGTTCAGTGGATGTCTATCAAAAAATTACGAATGCGCTGCTTGGTTATGTTCCGCTTGACCCCACTACCGGCTACTCCTATGCCTATGATAATCTGGGCAGCCTGAGTAATAAAGGGGTGGAAATAATGCTGAATACCCATAATATTCATTCGGAAAAACTAAACTGGAGGACCACCTTCACCCTTTCCTATAACAAAAACAGGGTGAACGAACTGAAGCGGCTGACCAATCTCTCCTTCTCGCAGAAATTATCCGGCACGCAAATGGAAGGTTATTCCGCCTATCCGATTTTTGGATTCAATTATATTGGCCTGAACAATGCGGGAAATCCGATGGGCCTGAGTCAGACCAATGATACTATAAGGTTGTCCACGCAGGTAAAAGTTGACGACCCTGTTTATGCAGGAACCACACAACCTTTATGGTATGGTGGTATCACCAATTCCGTATCGTACAAAAACCTCTCCTTTTCTTTTCTGATTGTTTATAACATGGGCCACAAGATGAGGCGCGACGTAAACCAGTTTTACACGGGCCGTTTAACCCGTAATATCCCTGAATATTTTACCAACCGGTGGAAAGTAGCCGGGGATGAAACAAAAACAGATATTCCGAAATATATCTCCAATACCGCCACCTCTACCTCCAGCCGGTATACAAGCCTCTATACCAACGCGCTCCAGAATATTGTCAGTGCCTCATATGCAAAACTCCGTGACATTACCCTGAACTATAGTTTCAACAAGGGACTGACACAGAGATTTTCCATGAGCAGCCTGGACGTATATGCACAGGTAAACAATATTCTGCTTTGGACAAAGAATAAAGATGGCATCGACCCTGAATATTATGACCTACAACAAGGTGTGCGTGCCGACAGAATGCCGGCCTTTTATACCATTGGCATCCGGGCGTCATTTAAATAAGAAAATCAAAAAAAAAATATTATGCGCATATTATTAAAAAAATCAGTTTTTGTAATCCTGACTCCTCTTTTTTTAATTGCCGGGGGATGCAAAAAATTTCTTGACCTGACCCCAAAAGGCCTGGACATCATAAAGACCACAGAGCAGTATAACGGCTTATTCAATAACACCAACCTGTTCAGCTATCTTAATGTCCGAAACCAGCCGGGAGGTGTTACTCTCGCACTCGGTTCTGCAGAAATGCCTTTCTTTATGGGTGATGACGTGTATTCAAGTTCCGCTTTCCTGAGTGCGATTCCTACTATCGCTTTACAAAACGGTTTTAAGTGGAAGGCAGATCTTTACCTGCCAACGGATGAATCAAATGACTGGGGCGCTTTTTATAACCAATTGTATACGTTTAATCTGGTGGCCAACGGGGTCATGGATGCCGAAGGAACCGATATATCGCTTAAAAAGGAATTGCGGGCGGAAGCCAGAAGCTGCCGGGCATTCAACCATTTCCTGGCTGCGAACTTATTTGGGCAACCGTATAATCCAGCAACGGCAAGTACTGATCTGGCCATCCCAATTGTAACCGCTGCTGATATCAACGCGGCGAATTTCAGCCGGGCAACGGTGCAGGAACTCTATGATTTTGTAATCAGTGAACTCTCAGCGGCCATCCCGGATTTAAAAGATAAACCTTACCATCGGCTTCGTATGAGCAAACCAGCGGCGCAGTATATGCTGGGCATGGTTCATTTCCAGATGCGTAATTATACAGCGGCATTAGGGGAACTGAACAACTGCAGAAATGGCCTGAGCGGATCAGTAATTCCATTCACCCTTTATAATTATAACAGCACGATGACTACCGCCCCTCCCACCGGATGGTATACAGCCGCCCAGCCCTGGAGAGGAGCATCAGGTTATCCGTTACAGTACAAAAGTACTGAAACCATATTTTTGCGTCAGATAAGTATCAATGCCACAATCAACCGGAATTGCCTGTTTCTAAAACCGGCTATCCTGAATCTATACTCTGCGAACGACTTCCGGAAAAGACTCTTTTATAACAAAAATGTCTCAACAGGAACAGTCACATTACCAGGATTTATCAGAAATTCTCCGACCAATAGCAATTTCGGCCCTAACCTCCCGAACCTTTTACTGATGCTGGCTGAAGCAAAAGCACGTACGAATGATCTGGCCGGAGCGAAAGCCGACCTGGAAGAACTAAGGAAAAACAGAATGCCGGTAGCTGAATCCACAGTGACAGCCGGAACCCAGGACGCCATGGTACGTTTCTGCCTGGATGAACGCCATCGTGAATTTGCAAGCAGCGGTATGCGGTGGCTGGATATGCGGAGACTTTACCTTGATCCGGTTTATAATTACCTGGACCGGACAAAACAGTTTGACGCAGAAACTTTTACGCTTACAGATGAAAGACTGACCATGCGTATCCCCCCCCAGATTCTTCAATATAATCCAGGAATGATCGATAATCCTTAATGCTAAAGGGTTTATACAATTACA
>CAUJFR010000294.1 GCA_963169885.1 Bacteroidota bacterium | reverse complement strand
CTTCAATCTTCCTCTTATCCACTTCATCTGCCCGTTATGATTCGATTCATGCTCGCAGACGTGGAACCATTTGCAGTAATTATTGGTGGGGCCCCAGAACCATTTCTCATCCACGCTCATGAGCCATTGGTCGTCGCGTTTTTTGAATTCGGCGATGGTATTGTCCCGGACTTCTTTCAATGTATCGAGATAGAATTTCAGGTCATGTCCTTTGATGGCTTTACGGGCCTCCTCTCCTAATTCCATGGCGATGCCAAAACGTTCATCATCGGCCTTGGACCAATCGCCCCATTTCTTTCCTTCGAAAGAATGGATCTGGTAAAAACGTTCGGTGGCGGCCAGGTGAAAGAGCATACTGCCGATGGTGTTGGATTTATCATCGTGCAGGTAATCCAGTTGTTCCATGGTCATATTGCGGACGGAACTCAGCACGGCACCCCGCATCCAGGTCATCATGGAAAGCATGGTACCTATTTGCGGACTGAATCCTTCGCGGGGACCGATCACGTTGGGGCGGTCGTCGGAGGGTGGAATATTATTGGAGGCAATGGCGTTTAATCCGCCAAGTCCCATCAGGCCACCGGTAAGACCGGCTGTTTTCAGAAAGTTTCTGCGTGAGTTACTCATGATTGGGTTAAGGTTTTTGTTCCGGTTAAAAATGGAGTTATTTGAATCTAAGTTAAATATAAATAATTTCAATCAGAAGATATTACACCCATTTTTAAATGCACAAATGAGACAAGGAATACCAACAAATCATTTCCTATTCGCTGGTAGCATTTAACAGGGATTAGTAACAGGCTATACTGGCGCTTATAAACGGCTATATATCAGCGCAGAAAATTAATCTTATGGGTCTTATCGAGGTATATGATTGCATCAAAGGCTTTCCCTACCGGAACTGTTTCGGTTTGCTTGCCCCATTCCTGGGCACCGGCCCCGTACATGATGGTCAGGTCTTTTTCTATTTCCGCTTTCAGAGAAGGGATGGTTTTCATTTTTCGCAGATCCAGGAATAAATTAGGATTACCCAGTTTTTGCAGGCAGGCGGTAAACGTATGGGGCAGTACTTTTTCGAAACTAAAGGTCTTCAATTTCCAGCCTATCTCGTTGGCATTATGCGGGAAGGCAATGAATTCGCCGGTGCCAAAGTCAGTAGCGATATTGTAGAATGACTCACCAAATCGTTTTTTCAGCTGATGTCCTAATACATCCGTGATTCCATTGGAAACCCAATCACCCAGGTGAACATTTTGGGCCCAGATAAGAGCCCTTGAGTCATCGGCATTATTTTGCAATATCCATTCCACGTTTACTGCCATATAGATGTCCCTGAAATCATTTTTAAGTACATCTGATTGCTGATGAATGGCAGAAATAAACTGCCCGATTACTTCCACATGATGATAGGCTTCCGCGAAAGCCTCCTCCCCTGTTTGTTTAATAAATTGTTCCCGGTTTTTATAAAACAGGGATTTCAGTTTTTTATAAGCAATATAGTAGTCTCCTTTTTCCTCATCCGGAATGGGCTGCCAGAGGTGTTTGGAAAAATCGGCATCAATCGTTGATTGGCCTGCTTTAGCCAGGTATTGTTTGATCCGGTTCAGATCACTCAGTACATATTGCATTTCCATGCCGTACAATTGTACTTTCCGCTGATGTGTTTTATTGTACTGCCGTATCCAATCCATCATTTCCACAAACTCCGTTGTCCGGTATCTCCAGGTGGATATCCGGTTGTTGAGTATCGGGAGCAGGCTGTCGGCCTTTCCCTGAACATAATCATTCAGATAAGCCACTTCTCCAAACCCGGCTTCAATAATAAAAAGATTGAATTGATGATTCTCGACTAAATACTGCAGCATTTTCGTTGGCAGGGTCGTGAACTCCGAAGTCCCATGTGTATCTTCCCCCAAGCCAACAATTTTCACCTCCTTCAGCTGATCCTGCAAAAATGTAAAAGAACCAGCTTCGATTGTTCCAAACGGTGTTGTATAGTCTTTTAAACCGGGCAGACAATCCTGTGAAAAAGAGGCAGATTGGAATGCAAGCAAAAGAAGAAGAGTTCCTATTTTTTTCATTGGTCTAAAATAGGTAAAAATCGGGCATTAGGGTCAATCTGTCCGCTGTATATACTTTATCCAATTCCCATAGTAAATAATCCGCTTCCCGTTCCCCTGCTCAAAGAACGGCGAAAGTTGTTCAGTCAGCCAGCTTTCCACCTGCCCGTAAGTGGTATCCCCCTTTTCAACGGCTGAAATGATATTGCTTTGCGTGGTGAAATACAGGATCAGCTGTTCTTTTGTCATCTCCACCTGGTTCCTGAAGCGGTCTTCATAGTTTAAGACCAGTCCCCGGGGTTGTAAATTTTCAGCTGACCAATCATACTCATTGTTTCGGGGCGGAGAAGGAAACTTCTTCAGATATACATCCGGGAACCATTGCCTGAAATCATCATTACCTTCCATTTCTGCAATAAAATGATTTTCGTAAATCGTCAGCCAGCCTCCGGGTTTCAGCAGCCGACGGACTTCGGTCAGGAAGCGGTCAATA
>CAUJFR010000293.1 GCA_963169885.1 Bacteroidota bacterium | reverse complement strand
CTGAACAATATGCGAAAATGGTTAGTTACCGCCTTTATTACAGGCTGTTTTTTTTCATTCAATGCCAGCGGGCAAACAAAGCCGTTGGCCGATTCAGTGATTGGCACCTTTATTATCGATCTTCGTCCCACACCGGAAAGTGAACCATACCTTAAAGATTTTAAGTTTACCCGGGTAGAGGGAAAAAAATTCGATGGGGAATTCTATGGCTATCCGTTTACCGGCGGCTTTCTGAATACCGACTGGGACAAAGTCTATTTTGCCTTCACCACCCAGGACCAAAGCGGTACCTATTATCATTCCGGTTATGTAGAGGGTAACAAAGTATACGGCATCACCCTGAATGAAAGTCGTGGATTTGTACTTCCCTGGAAAGGCCAAAAGAAAGTAAATTAGTAGTTCAAAAACCAACATATGCGACTACTACCCATTCTCCCTGTATTGGCAATTTATTGTCTGACCGCTTGTAAAAATGAACCGGCTAAAGAACAACCGGCAAGTCCTGCACCCACCAGCACCGGAAATAACCCGGAAGGCGTGGCCCGGCTATTGTTTGAACGCTTTAACCAGCATGACTGGGAAGGCATGGCTGCCTTGTATACCGATACCGCCGAGTTCAAGGATCCTTCTTTTGGAAAAAGTATTGTGAAACAAACCCGGGCGGAGACCGTGAAAAAATACAAGGAACTGAATACACTCTTCACCAATTTCCGTGATAGTGTGATTGGCGTTTACCCTTCCGGCGACAATTATGTTACGGTGGAGTTTATTTCTAAAGGCACGGCCCCCGACGGCACCCTTTTTGAACTCCCGATTTGTACCATCTTAACAGTGGAGAATGGATTTATCCGGAAAGACTTTACTTATTACGATAATGAACAGTAATTATATAGTAGTATAGTATTCAACAAATTACGCTTCGTTAAGTCGTCTCAAATCAGGTTTGAGACGGCTTTTTTTATTTGGCACCTTACCGGTTTGGCTCAAATCATGATCTGGAGCGACTAGCCTCCGTTGGCGAAGCATCTTTACCGAAACAAAAAAAAAAAAATGAAAAATTTATTCATCCTACTGTTTGCAGGCCTGCTGTTACAATCCTGCGCCCTTAATTCCCGGACCACTATCGGTCCGCGTAAAGCTTTCGAACTCGGGGATGGCACCCATGGTTCGTTCAAAGCCCGCGTTTACAATGACAGTGAAGTGCCGGTGGAGATCTGCAGCGCGGGTTTAGATCAGGCTGAGAAAAAATTACTAACCCTGAATCCCGGTCAGCAAAAGACAATTCGTTTTGGCGCCGATACCAAAGCGATATTTAAAAATAACAGCGATAAAGAGGCCGTAGTAAAATTAAAAGTAACCGGAGATACAGGGCTGAGCATGGGAGGCCCCAATTATTAAACACTTTTTAAAAAAATTATACAAGACATGAAACAAAAATTTCAACAGCTCCTGATGGGCAGCAGTCTTCCCGGCAGCACGTCACTTAACATTGGATGGCTCTTATTTCGACTACACATTGGTCTGAGTATCGCCATTCATGCCGGATTACCTAAGATGTATACGATGGCTGCTCCCGGCTGGTTCAATGACCAGGTTGCTGGACTTGGCTTTACTTTTCCTTCCCCCGCATTCTGGGCCACCCTGGCTTCCTGGGGCGAATTTGTGGGAGGCCTTTGTATTGCACTCGGATTCCTTACCCGCTTCAATGCCCTGCAACTGGCCTTCCAGTTCTTTGTGATCTCTTTTATCTGGTATGATAAACCGGAGCCATTGACTGGTATGTATTTCCAGCAGACTTTATTCTGGGCCTATGTCCTTACGGTTTTTTCCGGCAGCGGCCGTTTTTCTATTGATCAGTTATTGATGAATAGAAATAAGAAGGAAAACTGATCATTACTAAAAAAGTAAAATAGGATGTTGAGGAGCATTATCTTCAAAGGCACCAATACTGTTTCTCTTCTTCTTTAGGTAAGTAACTAAAAAAGAGTCCACGTCCCGCTTTCAGTCTCCACTCATTACTGATTACTCATTACTCATTGCTTCACTTCCTCAAACATCCCCGTCTGCTTATTCTTACGCACATTATCCGCATGAAAACAACGGCCATTCATAGCCACGTAAACACCAGCGGGTAAGGTTTGGGCAAAAGCAAGGGCACTGCCCAGGTTGAAGAGTCCGTCGGAACTACCGAATTTGATGGGAATCATGGCGCCGGTCAGCACTACGGTTTTGTTTTTGACCCGTTGGGCCAGTATGGCGGCTGTTTCAGCCATGGTATCGGTTCCATGAGTGATCACGATCTGGTCTTCATCACAGTTATTACACTGGTGAACGATCAGATCACGGTCCTCTTCGGTCATTTCCAGGCTGTCGATCATCATCAGGGTTCTGATTTCCACGGGCACTTTGCAGCGTCCCATGTCCAGCAGGTCATGCATATGGGTATCATTAAAGTAAAGCTGACCGGTAATTTCATTGTACTCCTTGTCAAATGTGCCCCCGGTTATAAAAATGCGGATCGCCATATGGATGATTTTGGCCATGAAGGTAAATGAAAGACGGGAGAGGGGGGTGTGACGCCGGATTGCAGTTATTTAAAACCCACAGACTGTGGATAGAAAATATTAAAAAAAAAGCCCCGGATGTTTTGTTGATCTGAATTAATTGCTACTTTAGCAGGCCTTTAAACAAAAAAGGCCCTTCCGTAGAAACGGACTGACCTCTAACGATTGCTTGCCATATGAAAATTCTTCGAAGTAAGAGTTGTTTGCTGACTTTTTGGGCCGATTATCAGCGTTTTTGAAGATTATCGGCTTTAACTTTGACCTCTGACGTTTGCCCTTCTAACGATTGCTGCCGTATGTTTTAATCTTCTGACACAAATGTAGTCAGCATTTTCTGGTCACTAAAACCAATTATGGCTTAGTTTCATTACGCCTAAGGGCCATGGAGAATGTTGAAACCTTTGCTGGTAGCGGATTTCAGCGAAAACTCTTTATGATGCCCAACCGTTCAAATGATATATTATTTCAATTAATAAAGTCGCTCGAAAAGGCCGAAAAGCGCCATTTTAAGCTCTATATCAAGCGGAGTTCGGGGAAAGAAGAATTAAAAATCGTCCGGCTCTTCGATGCCATTGACAAATTGAAGGATTATGACGAGAAAATCCTCCTGAAACGGATGGATGATGTCACCAAACCCCAGCTGGCCAACCTCAAAACCCATCTATACAAACAGATACTGGCCAGTCTCCGGCTCCTGAAAAGCGATGAAAGCCTTGATTTACAGTTAAATGAACAGTTTGACTACGCCCATATTCTCTATAAAAAGGGTCTGTTTATGCAGAGCCTCCGGATCATTGACCGGGCCAAGGAAATCGCCAGAACCAACCAGAAATTCAATTTTCTGCCCCAACTGATCGCCCTTGAGAAAAGAATAGAAGGACTACATATTACCCGTCATATTCATACCCGTGCGGATGCCTTATCCATTGAGGCTAATGAAGTGAATATGCATATCGATAAAGTGGCCCGGCTTTCGAACCTGGCTTTACAGCTGTTCAGTTGGTTTGTGCAGCATGGTCACTCCCGGGATGAATATGATGAGAAGGATATCCGCAAATTCATGACGCAGAACCTGCCTTCCGGTGCCTGGAAGGAAACCGGATTCTATGAACGGATGTATCTCTGCCAGAGTTATACCTGGTATGCGTTTATCAGGCAGGACTTCCTCCAGTATTATCGCTATACGCAGAAATGGGTGGATCTTTTTCATGAACAACCTTTAATGATCCGGGTGGAAACCGGTCACTATATCAAGGGCATCCACAACCTGCTCAATGCGCATTTTGACTTACGCAATCACCGTCAGTTTGAGAAGACGCTGAAACTGATGGAAACTTTTTCCCAGTCTGAACGGGTAAAAGAAAACGACAACTTCCGTATCCAGTTGTTTATATACAGCAGTCAGGCCAGGATCAATCAGCATTTCATGCAAGGCACGTTTAAAGAAGGATTGTCACTCGTGCCTTCTATTGAAAAGGACCTGGAAGAAAACGAAATCTTCCTCGACAGCCACCGGGTACTGGTATTGAATTACAAATTCGCCATGCTGTATTTCGGCAGCGGCGATTTCAATACCTGCATCGACTATCTGCAAAAAATTATCTACGATAAAAATAACCTGCGCTATGACCTGCAGTGTTATGCACGCCTGGTGCACCTGCTGGCCCACTATGAACTGGGCAATGACATACTCATGGAATCCCTGACCAAATCCGTCTTCCGCTTTATGGCCAAGATGAAAAACCTTACAGCCATTGAGGAAGCCATGTTTAAATTTCTGCGGCATTCTATCACGATCCCCACCCGGCAACTCAAACCGGAGTTTGAAAAATTTCTCCAGCAGATCAAACACTTCGAGACCAACCGTTTCCAGACCCGTGCTTTTGCCTACCTGGATATTATTTCATGGGTTGAAGGGAAAGTGTACAATAAACCGATGGGGGCCATTGTACATGAGAAGTACCTGGCGAGTAAGCGGAAGGTATGATGGTAAGTTGACGGGCCTGCCTGCCGGCAAAGGCAGGTTGACTGGTTAAAAGGGTGACAAGGGGGCTGCTTTCCGGGCATTATCTATTAATC
>CAUJFR010000292.1 GCA_963169885.1 Bacteroidota bacterium | reverse complement strand
TTGTAATTGCCGATATCTTTATAGCCCGTACCAATAAATGCCATGGTTTTGGTGAATCGCTGGAAGACGGGCGCATTGGTCAGGGTATCGATCATTTTAATGATACTGCTTTCCGTTTTGCTCAACGGTTCATGTCGTTCCAGGGCCCAGAATTCCTTTGTTTTTTTTCCGGCTTCAGGCGAGGTGATGATTTCTTCGAGAATTTTATTCTTGCTGAGTTCATTGATTACCGAACTGTCATTAACCACAATATGATCATACGTGGTCGTTTTTCGGCCAATAAATCCAGGACGATCCTTACCTGCAGGAGATACATCGGCCACAAACTTATCCTTAGACAGGAACCAGGTGCTGTCATTGATCTGTTTGTATTCCTGGATAAGGCTCAGGTTTTCAATAAAATTGACATTGGCTTCCTTACCCAGGCGGAGATTCATCCGTTGAATGGCGAAACTGCCTACATGTACCCAACAATCGCCTTCAAAAGTGTCTCCCCCTTTTCGACGGGGTGTGAATACAAGGTGGAAGTAGCGCTTATTGGCAATGACCTGGGTGTCCACCACCCGGTAATTATAATAGTAGTCGCCGTTGTCGCTGATCGGGCTCACAAACTGTTTGTCAAAAACCGGGATGAAGTTGTTGTACACATTTACCACCTGGTCCATACCCCCCAGCATTTTCGAAAAACTTTCATTTTTTACCCCATTGGTATTGTAGGCCCGAATGATTTCCCTTCTTTTTTTCGGTGACTTCTGGAAGTAATAATCGGAGAGCGTTTCGGTGAGGTAAGTGGGCAGGTATTTGATGCCTTCTGAAGTATCAATATTCTGATTGATCAGTTGGCTGATCGGTTTGAGGGGTTTGAACCGGCCGAATTTTTCAAAATTGATATTCTTCAGGTCCAGTTCAAGTTTATTATAAAGTTCGTAAGAGAAATTATCAAAGCGGTAGCGGTCATTAAAGGGTTTGTTTTGTACGATTTTACGCCAGACCAATAATCCCTTGTTCACCTTAACCTTTAACTGTGCCCCTTCATTAAATGTTCCTCTTTCGAGTTGAATGGTAAAGGATATGGAATCCCGAAGATTATTCAAAACCAGGCTGTATGGTTGGTAGCCGACACAGGTGATGAGCAACGTATCTGACGGGAGTTTAGAAAGATAGAAGCTGAATTGACCGGAAGAGTCGGTGAGTTTTCCCGTACTGCTGTTTTTAAAAAGTACGGAGGCAAAGGGGACTGGTTCTTCGCTGTGGGCATCCCGGACCAGGCCATGAATGATTTTTGTTTGTCCGGTGACCTGAACGGTTGCCAGTGCCAGCAGAAATCCTGTAAAATAGAGTACCAACAGTTTCGGTCGCTTCATAAAGTGGTAAAATTACAGCGCCTTCGGGTATAGTGGAATGTTAAATTCGGTGAAAGGCCGGAATTGACCGGAAAAAATTTGGAGAGATGCGGAAATTTCACATACTTTGTATTACAAAGTGCTTTTTATGGAAGAAAAATTACCCGGAACCAGCTCCTTAAATGACCTCAGTGATATCCGCCGGATTATGGAACGGTCCAGTCGTTTTGTTTCGCTCAGCGGACTGAGTGGGGTCGCGGCTGGTATTTGTGCCATTGGCGGGGCATGGGTGGCCAATCGTTATTTCAGCAATTATTATGGGGCCTATAATAGTCGTGGATTTACGACCGGAGATGATTTCAGCCAACTGAAACTGAAACTGATGCTGCTGGGTGCGGTTGTTTTTTTACTGGCTTTCGCTTCTTCTTATTATTTAACCTGGCGAAAGGCCCGTAAGGCAGGTTTGCCGGTATGGGACCATACTTCGAAGCGGCTGGCCTGGAATATGCTGGTGCCGCTGATGGCGGGTGGCGCATTTATAATCGGGATGCTACGCTATGATGTCTGGATATTTGTAGCACCGGCCTGCCTGGTATTTTACGGACTGGCCCTGGTCAATGCAAGCAAATACACGCTTTCCGATATCCGTTACCTGGGCTATTGCGAAATTGTGCTAGGTACGGTAAATATGCTTTACCCCGGTTATGGACTCTGGTTCTGGGCGGCCGGTTTTGGGGTGCTGCACATTATATATGGTGTGATCATGTGGAATAAATACGAACGAAATAACTGAGTATAGAACGTTACGAAATGAAGAATCCAATCACCGGTTTAAATAAAATATTTGACAACCGCATCCGGCTGGGGGTGATGAGTGTGCTCATGGTCAATGAGGAGATCAGTTTCAATGACCTCAAGCAGCTGCTGGAAGTAACAGATGGCAACCTGGCCACGCACCTGGTAAACCTGGAAGAGAATGGGTTTATCAAAGTGCATAAAGGCTTTATCGGAAGGAAGACCAATACCACTTATTCCATCACAAGGCAAGGGGAGAAATCATTTTCAGATCATATCACGGCGTTGGAAAATATGATTAAAGGAGTAAAGTAATATGGGATTTACCTGGGGACTAATAGTATTATTTGCATTTACCGGTATTTATGCCGTTGTTAATCTGATCTATGTAATATTTTCCAAAAATAATGAAAAGAAAAGGCCGTTTATTTGGATTGCTGAGATCTCAGGAATAATTATTGCCCCATCAATATTCTTGTTTTTCTTTGATGGGCCAACGAATGACTGTTGTGGTATAACTGCTTTTTTTTCACCAGGCCACCGCCTGACAATATATGTCATCCTGTTGTTGTCTGTGATTTCCTATTTCTATAGTACTATCAGGACAAATTTAGCACCCCCTCTTCTGGAAGTACTTGTAAATTGTTTTTTAATAATAGGACTGGTATTAAGCATTTTTATAGCAATTCATATCCAGAATGATGAAATCTTCTGGATGTTAGGTATTCCGGCTGTATTTAGTTTTTTCCTAAGCCGGCTGATAAAGAATCACCGGCAGATTATTGATGCTTTAACCGAAATGGATTGGAGTAAAATGCATCCAATCAATCAGGCCTGCCTTTCATTATTGAATACAAATATTTTTCTAAAGTTTCCTTTGTTAATGATACTTGCTTTGCCAGTGCTGGTTGTACTGTCTTTATTGTTGTATGTTTTTGGTCAACGGCCCGATTCGGTTATCAGAGCCTTTACCGAGACTTACAATAACCGTTTTTCGCAGTGGGATTATCAATGCGAGAATGTTCAATGTGGCGGCCATTATCTCTGTTCAGTTGCCGCGAACGGTCATAAGC
>CAUJFR010000291.1 GCA_963169885.1 Bacteroidota bacterium | reverse complement strand
CAGTGGATTTTACCGAGCAGGTGGATTATACCGTTGCCGGGAGCAATTACCCTACCGGCTACCGCGTGGAAAAATATGAGTTTAGCAAAAAATCGGTGAGTGGCAGAAATTTCGGAGAAGCCAATATTGTTATTCTTCGTCTGGCAGATATTTACCTGATGCGTGCCGAAGCTAAACTGCGTAAAAGCAATGATGCTGCAGCTGCACTGGCCGATGTGAATACCGTCCGGACTTCACGTACGGCCCGTGTTCCGGTTCCCCAGGCACTGAGTTCTATGAACCTGGATCTCTTGTTCCGTGAGAGAGGATTTGAATTGTATTGGGAAATGTTACGACGTACAGACATGATCCGTTTTGGTAAATATGAAGGAACCTGGACAGAAAAGACAGATGCCAACAAACAAAAGAGAATCTTTCCGATACCTCAGACTGCAATTGATGCGGCGTCCAATCTTCCCGGTTACCTGGTTCAAAACCCCGGTTATTAATAACGTAGACTATTAATTTGTGAAGCAGTACAGGAAAATCATGCTAAGCATCACCCTGGCTTTTTTAGCGGCCGGGGTGATGGCACAGGCTCCACTGGTGAAAGACCTTGGTTATCGGGGTGGTTCTATCGACAGTATAAAGAAATTAAGCAATGCCTTACATTTTATCGTGATGGGCGATTGGGGACGGAATGGCGAAAACTATCAGAAAGAAGTGGCCAAAAAAATGGGGAGTGCAGCGCATGACCTCAATGCTTCTTTCGTGGTGGCTACAGGTGATAATTTCTATCCTTATGGAGTGGCCAGCACCCGGGATTATCATTGGATCAGTTCATTTGAAACCATTTATACAGCACAGTCCTTGCATGTAAAATGGTATCCGGTTCTTGGTAATCATGATTACGCATCCAATCCGGATGCCCAGGTGGAATACACTGCTATAAGCAGCCGGTGGTCCATGCCTTCCCGCTATTACAGCAAGAAATTTACCATTGGCACAGACACGGTGCTGCTCCTTTTTATTGACACAGATCCGATCGAAAAAAAATTAAGAGGAGTTCCGAATGATAGTGTAAAATATCCGGCGGGTGCAGTGGAGAAACAACGAACCTGGATAGAAACCCAATTGAGCCAAAGTTCCGCCCGTTGGAAACTGGTGGTAGGGCATCATCCTTTATATACCGGTGGCTGGAGAAAGGACTCAGAGGATACCCGTCGAATGAAGGAATACCTGGAGCCAATTTTCAACAAGTATAAGGTGGATGTGTATATAGCCGGACACGAACATCATCTTGAATATATTAAACCCAATGGCCCCACCCATTATATTATCTCGGGTGCGGCTTCCGAAGCGAGGCCGGTTTCTTTGTTTCCAGTTTTTGGTCAATTTGCAGCCGGCGTACAGGGCTTTGCCACTTTTTCGGTAAATAAAGACAAACTGGTCGTTCAGTTTATTGACTATAAAGGAATAATCATAAACGAAACCGTGATTATTAAATAAATAGCTTTTCTTTTGTTGATAGTTCTACGGACTGGCTTTTCGGCTGGTCCTTTTAATAAAATTTTCAAGTATGCGGGTTGTTATCATCTTCATCTTATGGTTGTCCGGATTGTTTGTAACGGCACAGCCAACAACTTATTCCACCGCCAATGCGCATTCTCATAATGATTATGTACAGGCATTTCCTTTCTGGTCTGCATGGAAACAGGGCTTTGGATCAATCGAAGCCGATATTTTCCTGCAACAGGAATCATTGTTGGTGGCTCATGAGAAAAGTCAGTTGAATATCCATAATACGCTGGATTCACTTTATTTCAAGCCTTTGCAAAGAGCTATCCTGCAAAATAAAGGCCAGGTCTATCCTGATAGTAACCGTTTTCTTCAACTTATGATTGATATAAAAACGGAAGCACGTTCAACCCTTTCCGTTTTGGTGGATTCTTTAAAAAAGTATCCGGTCCTGATCAACTGCCCTACACTCATTATCACCATTTCTGGCAACCGGCCTGCGCCTGAGGAATTTGTGAACTGGCCTTCCTGGATTCACTTTGACGCGGTGCCTGGTATAATTTATTCCTCTCAGGCTTTAGCAAAAGTGGAAATGTTCAGTGATAACTTTAAAAAATATTCCTCATGGAATGGAAAGGGGAGAATGCCCGAATTGGAGAAAACCGCCCTCCTTTCTGTTATTAACAGGTCTCATCAATCCGGGAAAAAAATACGTTTCTGGAACGCACCGGATGGACTCAACAGCTGGTACGCATTTACGTCCATGGGTGTTGATTACATCAATACAGACCAGGTGGAGGGGCTTGGTACTTTTTTCAGGCAGTTGCCGGACCGGTTTCATGAGCAGAAACAGGGATATGATTTGTATCAGCCACAATGGAGAAATGACGGACTTGATAAACCGGTTAAAAATATTATTCTGCTGATTGGAGACGGCACAGGTTTGCCCCAATGGTACAGTGGATACACCGCGAATCGTGGAAAGCTCAATGTTTTCAATATGAAGAGTACGGGTTACTCCAAGACCAGTTCCTACGATAACTATATAACCGATTCTGCTCCCGGTGCCACCGCTTTTTCCTCCGGTAAAAAAACAAATAACCGGGCAGTAGGGGTTGATCATACCGGAAAAAAACTACTATTGATTCCCGCTATTATCCGGAGCAAGGGCATGAAGACAGGTATCATCACCAGTGGTGATTTGAGGGACGCCACACCGGCGGCATTTTATGCCCACCAACCGGAGCGAAGCAATTACAAGCAGATATTAAATGATCTGTTAGAAGCACCGGTGGATATCATAATGGGCGCCTGTGAACTATCCGCGGGTGACAGTATACTATTGGCTTTGAAGAAAAAATTTACCGTTAAACATTCAGTAGATAGTTTGGCAGGTACACGGGCTCCCCTGTTTGTAGCTGATAAGCGAGCCGGCTTTTCTATGCAGCATGGACGGGGTAACTGGGCACAGCAGGCTTTTCGTTATACTACAGAACAGTTCTCAAAAAATAAAGCCGGGTTCTTTCTGATGCTGGAAGGGGCTCAGATTGATCATGGCGGACATGCCAACAAGCTGCCCTATGTGGTTACTGAATTACTGGATTTTGATCAGGTCATTGGAGAAGCCATGCGTTTTGCCGATAGCAACGGGGAAACCCTGGTGATTGTAACCGGTGATCATGAAACGGGCGGACTCACCCTTACGGATGGTGATTATACAAAGGGAACGATAAGCGGTCAGTTCAGTACCGGTGATCATACGGCTGTTCCGGTACCTGTATTTGCCTATGGCCCCCAATCCCATCTTTTTACCGGGGTATACGAGAATACCGAAATCTTCAGAAAAATAGTAAAGGCTCTGGCCATCCCTCATCAATAGGCAGGCAGGGTCAAAAGTACTGACTCCCGACTCCTGACTCCCGACTCCCCCCTGCCTACTCCGTATAATACCCCAACTTCCTCAGCCTCGAAATAATCGCCCCCCTGGTTCTTCCAAAATGCGCAGCCATGTCAAAAAAGGAGTTGTCACTTTCATACAGATATATCAGTTCATCATCCTGTGAAGCCGTCCACGGTTTATAAGCGTCCTTGTTTACCTCCCGGCTTTTCTCCACGGAGTATTTTTTTTCAGCGGATGAAACGGCAGGTGTTTTTGCTATGTATTTCTTTTTTGGTTCACTGATCACTTTTGAGGTCTGCCCAAAAGTGTTATCATTATTCTCTTTTCTTAGTTTGATGATATGGGCGGAAGCCGGCAGGTCGGCGGGTACCAGGCTATCCGGCACATAAAGCTTATGTCGGGTTCTGGTTACTGCCACATAGAGCAGGTTAATTTCTTCGTTGAGTTTTGCCTTGTCCGGCGTTTGCTTCTCCGCCTCCGCTTCTTTGATGACCCGGTCCAGTTTTTGTTCCGAGATAAAATCATTGACCAGGTGTACCGTATCATATTCCATGCCCTTGGCACGGTGTACGGTGGAGAAGATCATTTCGGCTTTCAACCGGTCTTCATCCCCCGTATGCAGGTCTTTCAGATTTTTCAGGATGCGGGGGATCTCGTTGCCGTATTCATTCACAATTTCCATCATCATGCCGAGCTGTGCATCCTCCGTGGATTCAATATATTCTTCCAGCTCATTCATGGTATTCATGGAGCCGATGAGTTTGTCCCGTATCCGGTCGCGACTGCCATTATACAGACTCAGTACATCATACAAAGAAGCCCCTTCATCCGCATAGGTATAGGAATGAATATTGCCTTCGAAATAAATATGTTTGACTTTCCGGTTATCCGTAATATAGTTAATGGCATTCAGTAATAATCCGAGGTTGGTACGGCCGATCGTGGCCTTGGTAACTGTTTTCGTCGTCTTGCCTTTCCCGGTTATGGGGATGGGTTTGTTTGTGCCCAGTTTATCTTTCATGGACAGTACTCCCATGGCCAATGCCGCAATATCGGCGGGAAAACGAAAACTGGTGGAGAGGTTCAGGGTGGCAAACGGCGTCTTCGAAAGAGAATTAATCGCGTACCGCCAGCCA
>CAUJFR010000290.1 GCA_963169885.1 Bacteroidota bacterium | reverse complement strand
CGGTGGAAGGCAGACTTTTTAACTGTGTGGCAATAAACACCAGGTTGGAGTCCACCACTTTTTCTTTCCGGATATCATACCCATATAGTTTGGCTACCGAACTGTAATTTTTATTGATTGCCTGCAGCATACTGGCGAAATGTTTTTTGATCTTTACCGCTTTCAGGTAAGCGGCCACCCGGCTGAAGGGATTATTGGAAGCGGGAAAACTGGTTTCAATATGGAGTAAACTGGAATCGGTTTTAATAGCGATCAGGGTCAGTTCGGCCGTGGTTTCCACCGAACCCTCTTTCAATAAAATGGAGAGGGATAACATTTTCTGTTCCAGTGGTTGAAAGAGTCCGCCATCCAGTTCCCAGGCACCGGTTGCCTCCATTGTCTTACTGCCCGGCCACCATTCTGCCCAGGAGGCAGGTTGACTAAGTTTACGGTAAAGCCCTTCTTTATTCGCTTCAATCCGGAGATTTTGGCTGATTTTTAGCTTGGAGGGAATAAACAGGTAAATAGCACCGAGTGCCAGTGCCAGTAAAACGAGGCTGATCAGGATCCATTTTTTCATACGTGTCGACTTTCTTTCTCAGCGTGAAAAATAATACATCTCCCAATAACCACCCAAATCCTTTTTGGTTGAAAGGGTTTAGTTAGTGCGCTGGAACTGAATTGATTTCATAGGAGAAATCCGGCCTCAATTTCCCAACAACAAACGTTTGCAACAGGCTGTCTGCTCTTGATTCAGTACGGAACTCCCTGCTGTTTTTTGTACTTTCCGAGTCCAAACGATTGCTTATGGCATTGACAAAACCGCGGTTAAGTTTCTGGCAGATCATTAACATGAATGTGGGCTTTTTCGGCATTCAGTACAGTTTTGGTTTACAGCAAAGTGCCGTGAATCCGATCTATGACTTTCTGGGGGCCAAGCCAGACGAGATTCCCTGGCTCAACCTGGCCGGCCCATTAACCGGCCTGGTCATTCAGCCAATCATCGGTGCCCTGAGTGATAAAACCTGGCACCCGCGTTATGGCCGCAGAACTCCCTACTTTTTTATTGGCGCTATTATCTGCAGTATCGCTCTCTTCCTTTTTCCTTTCAGCAGTGCTTTATGGATGGCCGCCGGTTTGTTATGGATACTCGATGCCGGTAATAATACGGCGATGGAACCTTACCGGGCTTTTATTGCCGATAAACTCGATGCCACCCAGCAACCCACCGGCTTCCAGGCACAGAGTTTCTTTACCGGTTTCGGACAAACACTGGCGAATGTTTCACTTTTTATATTTCCGCTGATTTTTATTGGCAAAACCGGCAAACTGCCTACCTGGGTATTTGCTTCCTTCTTTCTCGGCGCTGTTTGTTCCATTGTGTCTATCTGGTGGAGTGTGCGCACCACGCCAGAGATCGTTCCGGATGAAGAAGAAATCGCACAAATACGCGAGAAAAATAAAGGGATGCCGCATCCGGCCATCCAGTTTTTTCTGTCGATACTCACCACCCTGGTTGCCTATCTCGTCATTGCCCTTTTACTGATCCCTTCTTTATTCATACCCGGACTGATCCGCCGTTTATTGAATTATGTGGAAAGCCATTCCACCCTTAAAATTCTTTTTGCCCAGAATATTGAGATCATTGATGCCATTACTAAAATGCCCAAAGTGATGTGGCAACTGGCCCTGGTGTATTTATTCCAGTGGTATGCCCTTTTTTGTTACTGGCAGAATTCATCAAAAAGTATTGCACTCTCCGTCTGGAACACCACCCCTGAACAAAACAGTGAATTGTATGAGAAAGCGGTTGGTTGGACGGGTCTTGTAAATGGCTGGTATAATATCGTTACGTTTTTATGCGCTTTCGGACTGGTCTGGTTTGCCCGACGTTACTCCCCCAAGCTGGTACATTTTGGCTGTTTGATTTTGGCCGGAATCGGATTACTGGCCTTTCCCTTTATTGAAAACAAATACCTCTTGTTTCCCGCCATTACCGGATTTGGTATCGGCTGGGCCAGTATGATGGGGATTCCATACCTTATTGTCGTCAGTAAGATTCCCAAGGAACGATATGGGGTGTACATGGGGGTGATTAATATGATGATCGTGATCCCGATGTTTATCCAGACCTTATCCTTTGGATATATTTTAAAAAATTTCCTGCATAACAACGCTGGTTACGCGATTGCTTTTGCCGGTGTATTACTCCTGATTGCCGCTTTACTGACACTGCGGATTCAGGCGGATGATAAAGCGGTGAGCGGGGAAGTGAATTTTTCAGCCGGTCATTAATTTTGGAAAACAGATAAGGACTTCAGTCAAATTGTAATCAGTATGAATAAAAAAATCATTACCTGGTCAATCGCAGTGGGGTTGGGCGGTCTGCTGTTTGGTATGGACGTGGCGGTTATATCCGGTGCGGAAAAAACGATACAACAGTTATGGGGTCTCAGCGACTGGGTGCATGGTGTGGCGATTGCCATGGCCTTATTCGGTACCAGCATCGGGGCCATGTTTGGGAATATTCCGGCCAACCGGATCGGACGGAAAAAATCACTGATCTGGATCGGTGTTTTGTTTTTTGTATCGTCCGTTGGTGCCGCCCTGGCGCCTGAAGTGATCAGCTTCATGTTCTTCCGGTTTCTCAGCGGATTGAGTATCGGTGCATCTTCCGTGGTGGCACCGGTGTATATTTCTGAAATTGCACCGGCAAAGTACCGGGGACGTTTAGTGATCTCCTTCCAGATGAATATTGTAGCCGGTATCCTGCTGGCGTATCTCTCCAACTATCTTTTACAAGGGGTGGGCGGAGAGAATGACTGGCGCTGGATGCTGGGTATCGTAGCCTTTCCTTCCCTGCTGTTCTCCCTTTTTATGTTGTCTGTACCGGAAACACCAAGGTGGCTGCTTCTTTTCAAAAATGATGAGGCACATGCAAGAGAAGTATTATCCATCACTGAAGATGATCCGGATAAGACGATCCGCGAACTCAAAGCCGCTTCCACTCAACGCAGTGAACCGCTCTTTAATAAAAAATTTTATAAACCTTTATTACTGGCTTTTCTGCTGGCCACTTTCAATCAGTTGTCTGGGATCAATGCCATTATTTATTTCGCTCCCCGTGTTTTTGAAATGGCCCATATTGAAAAAAGCAGCGCCTTTTTAAGTACCGTGGGTATCGGGGTGGTGAACCTGTTCTTTACCGTATTGGGCTGGTCGCTGATCGATAAATTCGGTCGGCGCACCCTGATGTTTATCGGTTCGCTGGGTTATATCGTTTCACTGGCACTGATCGCCTGGTCGTTTCACACCGGTTCCGGCTCCTTTATCGTGTATTATGTTTTTCTATTTATTGCGGCGCATGCGGTAGGACAGGGTGCCGTGATCTGGGTCTTTATATCCGAGATCTTTCCCAATTCCGTCAGGGCTGCGGGTACTTCCTTTGGCAGTCTGACCCATTGGGCCTGGGCCACTATTATCACCCTGGTCTTTCCCTCTTTTGCAGGTAATCCGGATATTGGCGGGGCAAAAATCTTTGCCTTCTTTGCGGTCATGATGGTGCTCCAGTTAATATACGTTTGGAGAATGATGCCCGAAACCAAAGGAATAGCCCTCGAGGATATGGATAAAACAACCGTATTAC
>CAUJFR010000289.1 GCA_963169885.1 Bacteroidota bacterium | reverse complement strand
GCCACCCTCACCTGCTCCTCCGAAATAATCAGCGGCGGTGATATCCGCAGGCAATTCGGTGCAAACAAAAACCAGTCAGTCAGCACGCCTGCTTCAATAGAGCGGTCAATTATTTTCTTACAGGTATCAAAAGAATCAAATTCAACAGCCATCCAGAGTCCGAATGAATGAACCAACTTGATCGACGGATGTACCAGCAGGGAACGGAACAAGGCTTCTTTAGCTTTTACCTGTTCCATCCACCCTTCTTCCAGCAGGGCCTTCATCGCTGCCAGTCCGGCTGCACAACTAACAGGGTGACCCCCGAATGTGGTGATATGTCCAAGTACCGGATTCTCCGTAAACGCATCCATCAGTTGCTTATCCGCCACCAATGCACCAAGGGGCATACCACCACCAAGGGCTTTCCCCAGCAGGACCATATCGGGAACAATACCAAAATGTTCAAAACCCCATAGTTTGCCGGTTCTGCCGAAACCAGCCTGGATTTCATCCAACACCAACAATGTGCCGGTGCTGCTGCATTTATCCCGAAGGGCCTTCATCCATTCCGGGGAAGGTGGTTTGATACCGGCTTCAGCCTGTACGGTTTCCGCAATCACACAGGCAGTATGTGTGGTGATAAATTCGAGCGAAGCAAAAGAGTTATAGTCCAGGTGCAGGATATCCGGCAATAAAGGCCGGTAGGCATTCCGCCAGTATTCATCCCCGATAATGCTCAGCGCTCCCTGGGTACTGCCATGATAGGAATTTTTAAAGGCAATGATCCCGGTCCGGTTGGTTACCCGTTTGGCCAGTTTCATTGCGGCTTCCACCGCTTCGGCTCCGGAGTTGGTGAAATAAACCGAATTCAGGGAGGCCGGTAAATGGCTGGTCAGTAATTGGGCATACTGCACCTGGGGCGCTTCCACAAACTCGCCATAGACCATGATATGCATATAGGCTTCCAGCTGGGCATGGATGGCCGCGATCACTTTGGGATGCC
Organism: Bacteroidota bacterium; assembly: GCA_963169885.1. Lineage (GTDB taxonomy): Bacteria > Bacteroidota > Bacteroidia > Chitinophagales > Chitinophagaceae > JJ008. The sequence goes on along the minus strand of CAUJFR010000289.1, from coordinate 1,546 downwards.
GGTGTCCCATATTAGCCACACTAATCCCGCCTATCAGGTCAATATACTCCTTGCCCCCGGCATCAAACAAAGTGCAGCAATCGGCCTTTACAATCTCCAGGGCCATAGGCGCCGGGGATGTCTGTCCCACATGCCGCAAAAAAAGTTCACGTTGATTCAATCTTACTGATTTTCTGCAAAGGAAACAAAGAATTGCGGAACTTTGATATGCAAGTTGAAAGGTGACAGGTTGATAAGTTAACCAGGCGGCCTCATAAACCCGATAAACTTTATAAACCTTATAAACTACCTCAACAACAAACGACTAAACAACTAAACGACAAACCCCTAAACCCTCCTCATGCCCCTTATACTCCCCGTCGAAGACAAACATCCCCAATTCGGTAACAATTGCTTCATCGCTCCCAATGCCACCATTGTTGGCAATGTGATCATGGGTGATGATTGCAGTGCCTGGTTCAATACCGTGATCCGCGGGGATGTGAATTTTATAAAAATGGGTAATAAAGTGAATGTACAGGACGGCGCCTGTATTCATTGCACGTATCAGAAATACGGGACAACCATCGGCAACAATGTGTCGATTGGACATAATGCCATTGTACATGGCTGTACCCTGCACGATAACGTACTGATAGGCATGGGGGCTATTGTTATGGATAACTGCGTGGTACACAGTAATACCATCATCGCCGCAGGGGCCGTGGTGCTGGAAAACACCGTCTGCGAAAGCGGGAGTATCTATGCCGGGGTACCTGCAAAAAAGGTGAAGGATATCTCCCAGGAACTGATCCATGGCCAGATCGACCGGATTGCCAATAATTATATCCGGTATGCCGACTGGTTCCGGGATCAAAAATAATTTTTTTAAGCACTCAACTATTGAGGCTCAACCTTGTTTATATAATAGTAAAATCAACCATGCCCCGCTCGTAGGTTTACTATAGTAATAACAATTTATTCTTTTTATTTTCGTTAGGAATGAAAACAGTTTACATGAAAAACCTCCGATTTTTTGCAGTATCCATGAGTATCGCCCTCCTTCTTTCCTCCTGCGGTGTATTCGGTAACTTGTTCAAAAAGAAAACAGGTTGTCCCACCAATGGTAAAAACGTGGGTGCAGAGCGTATTCTCAGCGGTGATCCGGATGCTGAAAAAAGTTCAAGAAAGGCCAAAAAATTCCGTAGTTAATTTACTGTTACGTGCAGCGAATTAGTCCCGGGATTGGTCTTGTAGATAGAAACCCTTAAACTTTAGATATGAGCCTTACCCTACGAACCTCGCTTGGCTGCACAGAAGCCGTTATCGCCGACGACGGCGGCCTCAAACAATTCTATCATGTAGCTAATGTCCTGAGTCAGGACTTCAAAGTAAAATTCTCCAACAAAGAAGACGATTTTGACACCATTAACTGGGAGTTCCGGTTCAAGGGTCATGACATGACTCTTCATTACAATATTTACAACGGTGTATCGATATTCCCAACCAAGACACGTGATGCCTTAAATAAGGATAACAAAGCCGTAGTTGATCTGGCCGGCGTGCT
>CAUJFR010000288.1 GCA_963169885.1 Bacteroidota bacterium | reverse complement strand
TACGATCAGTCGGAGCCCATTTTCTGGGCCAGCGGAGCGGCCTTGTTTATCCGGGCAGCGGTTTTTCATAAAGCCGGTGGTTTTGATGAATACTTCTTTGCCCATCAGGAAGAAATCGACCTTTGCTGGCGGATTCAGTTGATGGGTTACGAGGTTTATTCCTGTCCGGCATCGGTGGTGTATCATGTGGGAGGCGGTACCCTGCCTAAGGGCAATTCATTAAAGACGTATCTGAATTTCCGGAATAACCGGATCATGCTTTCCAAGAACCTGCCTTTCCGGAAAAAACTCTGGATCGTACCGGTCCGTAATTTGCTGGATGCTTTATCTGCCTGGAAAGGCTTGTTGTCGGGTGACGGGGGCTATTTTATTGCTATTATCCGCTCACACCTGGCTTATTCCAAATGGTGGCTTTTTTACCAGCATAAAAGCGTGTTTCCGGTTACAAAGAAGGGAACGCTCCACGGCTATTCCCGTAAAAACATGATCTGGCAGCATTTTGTACGCAAGCGGAAGCATTTTGATGAAATTATCGGCCACAGGAAATGATTTTTTTGGCCTGAAACCCTATTTTTGCAACACAAAATTTTTGTATGACTCAAAACCCGGAATACCAACAGGAACTCAAAAAAGTACAGGACCAGGATTTTACACATAACTGGGTATCATCCTCCGGTTTTCTCTTCTACCTGCAGGTAGCCTGTATCGTGGCTTTTGTATTCGGTGCCTGTACCATGCTGTATAACAAGCGTTATAGCAAGATCGAAGCACCCGTTCAGGAAAGCAGTCTTTACACCCCCAAGTACAAATAATTTTTGCAAAAAGTTTTTTTAAAAAAGGCATAAGCCTTATTTTTGCAACCCGCTGTTGAAAAGCAGTGGATTAGAAAGGAAAAAGTTCTTTAAGATATTCCTCCTTCGCCAAGGCTACGGAGGATAACTGCGGAAGTAGCTCATTTGGTAGAGCACGACCTTGCCAAGGTCGGGGTGGCCGGTTCGAGCCCGGTCTTCCGCTCAAAGTCCTCTCTTGATAAAGAGGGGATTTTTTTTTCTTTGTTTACCGAAAAAATTGATGCCCTGGTGGTGGAATTGGTAGACACGCAGGACTTAAAATCCTGTGGCCAGCAATGGCCGTATCGGTTCAACTCCGATCCGGGGCACTTTTTGGAGCGACTCTTTGTGGAGTCGCTTTTTTTTTCTCAAATTTTTACGTTTAAGTACTGGGTATTCAGAATATCCTAGATAAGGTAAATTCGCATATGGGTTATTTTGTATATATACTTTATTCTAAGAAACTTAATAAATTTTATACTGGTACAACAACTGATGTTGAAAGACGTCTTTTTGAACACAATTCAGGTGTTTACGGTGGATCATTTACTACAAAAGGGATTCCATGGATTTTGTATCTAAGTATTGAATGTATGAATAGCAATAAGGCTTATGCTTTTGAAAGATTTATTAAAAAAATGAAGTCATCGGCATTTATTAAGAAACTGAGGGAAGATCAAGAAATGGTGCAATCTATTCTTGACAAACTTTAGTCTCATTGTCCTGGTGGTGGAATTGGTATCCCGATACTTCGGGAACGCAGGACTTAAAATCCTGTGGCCAGCAATGGCCGTATCGGTTCAACTCCGTCCCGACGCTTCGGGACGGGGCACTTTTTGGAGCGACTTCTACGGGAGTCGCTTTTTTATTTGAACTATTATCACTTTTAGAATAGCAGGGGTTAGTAGTCGGTAGATAGTAGTCGGGAGTCAACAGCCCTTCCTGAGAAAGTGGTGCTTAAAAATTAACTTGCTAAGACAAACCAACAAATATGTCGCCCCTATGGGGCTCTGCGGGCTTCTTGCGAAATCATCTTTCTATTAGTATGCCACCCCTAACGGGGCGGAATACATTGCTGTCCACTGTTAATTGTTAGCAAACAATCCTTTACTGATCGGTGTTTGCTGTTAGGTGTTAGCTGTTAGGTGTTAGCTGTTAGGGAACAGCCCTTTCTAAGAAAAAATCGTAATCCGTGCAAATCTCCCGCATTGGGCGTGACTGGTGTGTTACCTGACTGCCGGTAAAGGCAGATTGGGAGTCCGAAGCATCGGTCCGATTCCTCGGACAACAGCCCCTACAAAGAAAGACATGCATGATCCGTGCAAATCTGTGTTATCCGTGGTCTTGTATTTATTCGTGGCCTTTTGTGTGTTTTTGTGGCTAACCATTTTGCCGCAGGCAAATATATTTTTGGCCACAAAAAAGGCCTCTTCGAGGCTTCCATTCCCGTTCTTCCTTCCCGGCTATATTTTTATTTGCCTTTGGCAAATATTATTTTGCCGGTAAGACGGAAAGAGCGGGAAGTAAAAAGAAAAAAATTAATCCTTTAAAATGTATACGCAAACTCAATCCTTCCGGTAATCTGCTTGTCGCTGTTGAACAACACTTCCTTTGTCTTCAATCCCTTTTCATTATAGATATATCTCCAGATCAGGTAGCCCAGGTGCAGGCTGGAGGTGGTGGTGGTTTTCTGAACGATGCGGTTGTTTTCGTCATACTCAAACATAACATCCGGCAGGAGTTTTTTCAGGCGGGTATTGAAACGCACCATATCCAGTAAACGATGCTGGTCATCGTAGTAATAATAGAGATAACCGGTTTCCACCCCTTTACGGAAAGTCCGTTCTTCCCCGGTATTGCCCTCCTCATCAGTGGTGAACCGGACTTCCAGGCTGTCTGTTTTGGTTTCGGCACCGGAATTACTGATCACCCTCCACATAGTAACAGGTAATCCTTTTTCATTGTAATACCACCAATGTGTTTCTGTATGATTAAACGCATTGGCGGAATCCAGGACCTTATTCTCTACTTTACTAACCCGTCCGGCCGCATCGTAACTGTAAAAAGTAATACTCTGAATATCGGCAGCAGAATCCGTAATACTGATCACACGTCCCTGTTCATCAAAACGGGAGAGGGTGACTGTTTTTGTGAAATTCCGGATGGCCGATTGGCGAAGGAGCCGTCCGTTTTCCTTGATCTCCTGTACTTCACTGAAATCCGTGGCTTTTACACCCTTACTATCATAGCCCGTGGCAGTGACCATCCGTACTTTCTGCTCCCGGTAGGTTTGCATCAGCCGGCTCGTTTCGCGGGTGCCCACCAGGTCATCATAATAATACTGGGCATGGAGGGACAGGCTGCTGATTAATAGGAGGGGAACAAAAAGGAATTTCATCGGCTAAATGGGTTTTGACGGTCAAAGTTACCTGAATTGTACAGTAACGAAAAAGAAAGCCGGCTTGTATTTTTTGTACTTATTTTTAAGCAAAATTTATCATTGGCACATAAAGCACTGCGTAAGGAAGACAATTGCCTGAACTGTGGTACTACGGTACCCGACCGGTTTTGTCCGCATTGTGGTCAGGAAAACACCGAACCCCATGAGTCGTTTTGGCATATGGTACAGCATTTCCTGTACGATATCACCCATTTCGACAGTAAGTTTTTTGATTCGATGAAGTTCCTGCTTCTGAAGCCGGGTTTTCTTCCGGCGGAATATATCAAAGGGAAAAGAGCCAGCTACCTGAACCCCATTAAGAAGTATGTCTTCACCTCTGCGGTCTTTTTTATTGCTTTTTTCAGTCTGTTCAAAGCCGGGGAAAACCTGAAAATGAATGTGGATCAGCCGTTATCAAAAGAAGTCCGGGTTACCTACGCTAAGAAATTGAAAGACGCACTTGCCAAAGATTCTGCTAATACAAGCTGGAAAGCGGCCTTAATTCTACTGGAGGATACATCCCGGGTATTGACCAACCAGGATATGATGCCCTACTGGGATGATTTTAATTATATCAATATTGGCAACCGTTCTTACGAGACAAAAAAGGAGTATGATTCCATTCAGCAATCCCTGCCTGCTGCAGAAAGAGACAACTGGCTGACCCGGAAATTTCAATATCGTAACCTGGAGTTGAAACAGAAATATAAAATGGATCCCCGTAGCGGTGCGAATAAAATGCTGGAGACCTTTCTGCACAAGCTACCAGTACTGCTTTTTGTTTCCTTGCCATTATTTGCGTTACTGCTCAAACTGCTTTATCTCCGCCGTAAACGTTTTTATTATGCAGATCATGGCATATTCGCCATCTATCATTATATCTTTTCCTTTTTCCTGCTGCTGTTTGTGTTAAGCATGGATGAGCTGGGGGATCTGACCGGCTGGAATTTATTTGATATCATCGCTCTCATCCTGTTCCTCTCCGGAGGTGTATACCTCTTTATAGCGATGCGGCGATTCTATGGACAGGGATTTTTCAAAACATTATTCAAATTTATTTTACTGAACATCGGGGCAATCCTGGCATTGGTTTTTCTCTTTTTAGCTTTCCTGATTTTCTCCGTTTATTCAATATGATCTTATGAGTCCAAACGCTGAAACCGCTTTTACCCGGCTGGTGAATATCATGAATGATCTGCGGGAAAAATGTCCCTGGGACCGAAAACAAACCATTCAGTCACTTCGTCAGATGACGATCGAGGAAACCTATGAGCTCGCGGATGCCATTACAGAGAATGACTGGGCAGGCATACGGGAAGAACTCGGGGATTTGCTCCTGCATATTGTATTTTATGCGAAGATCGGGTCGGAGCAAAACCAGTTCAGACTCGTTGAAATGATTGACGGGATCTGCGATAAACTCATTTACCGCCACCCGCATATTTATGGCGATGTAAAAGTGAAGGATGATGAGGAAGTAAAACGAAACTGGGAACAGTTAAAACTGAAAGAAGGCAAAACCTCTGTGTTGGGAGGGGTGCCGGTTTCTCTCCCGGCAACGGTAAAGGCCATGCGGCTCCAGGAAAAAGCCAGACAAGTAGGTTTTGAATGGGATAATAAGGAGCAGGTATGGGAGAAAGTGGAAGAGGAAATGCAGGAACTCCGGGAAGCGATTGCTGGTGGTAGCCAGGAAAAGACAGAAGAGGAGTTTGGGGATCTTGTTTTTTCCCTGATTAATTACGCACGGTTTTTGCAGGTTGATGCTGAAAACGCACTCGATCGTACGAATAAAAAATTTATCCACCGGTTTACCAGTATGGAGCAGATCGCCCTGGAAAGTGGCCGTCAGCTGAATGAGATGTCCCTGGAGGAAATGGATGCTATCTGGAACCAGATTAAAAAACAGCGAACCGAATAAGTGAAGCCTGCTTCTAATACCATAAAATGGGGTAATTATATTTTCCTGGCCCTGGCTGTATTGCTGTTTGCCTTATCTTTTTTCTTTAATACCCTTTATTCCAGCCGGACTTCCGTTGCCCGTGAAGCAGCCCTGGCCGAAAAATTCATTCAATCCCAGCAAAAGGATTTTTCGGTGTTTCTGGGAAATGCTGCCCTGGTGGAACGGCTGGCACATAAAAAAGAAAGCTACCAGGAACTCTTACAATTCACTGCAAAAAAATACGGCATCTTTCTTTTTGAAACGGCCGACTTCGGGGAAATCAGGATGCTGCGCTGGAGTGATCAGTTGATTACACCGCCGAAGGAAATGTTCACCGCCGCAGATGGAGAATATTTCACCAAACTTTCCAATGGCTGGTATTATATCATTAAACGCACCATCAACGGGGCAGGAGCAGATTTGGCGTTTGCCATGATCCCTGTATGGTCTGAATTTTTTATCGAAACTGATTACCTGCCACAGCAATTCATTTTCAGTGAAGATGCAGTCCGGCGGGTAAGGTTAAGTGAATCCGCTACTGATTTTCCGGTGCGCACACTTACCGGGAAAACGCTTTTTTATCTGGACAAAAAAACGGTTTCCGCTGTTCCTTTTAATGATCAGTTCACGATCTGGCTTCGTTTTGGCGGTCTGCTCTTCCTGCTCTTGTTTATTCACCTTTTAGCGGAGCACCTTGCAATCCGGAATGGTCCATGGAAATCTATCGGATTGCTTTTCCTGGTATTGGTATTGATCAGGGGACTGACTTATGTTTTTCCGTTGCTCCTTAACCTCCGGCAGTTTGAGCTTTTTAACCCTGTCATTTATGGATCAGACCCTATCCAGCGTTCACTGGGTGATCTGTTGATTAATGCCGCACTTCTTTGCTGGGTGGTATTGTTTGCCTGGTATAAACTGAAGGGGCGTGAACACCCGTTTGCTTCCATGCCGGCCAGCTGGCGCTGGCTGCCGGGTGTTATTTCACTGATCCTCCTGATCTTTTCCAGTTTTGTACTGGCCAATGTGGTTCGCAGTATGGTAGCTGATTCAAAGATCTCATTTGATGTGACTAATTTCTTCGGGCTGGATCGTTATACAATAGCCGGTTTTGTGGTATTGGCCTGTTTATCGGTTGCTTATTATTACCTGTCACAGTTATTATACCAGTTTATTTTCCCGTTGTTTGCTGGTCGCGATTACCTGATTTATTTTTCGATCGGTTTTGCGGGCCTGATCTACCTGACCACCCGTTCCGGACATCCCCAGGTCTTGTTTTACTTGCCGGTACTCTGTTGGTTACTCGTATATACCTGGCTGATTCAGCGGCAGGGTACTATATTTAACCGGCTACGGGTGAATATCGGTGGGATGCTTGCCTGGCTGTTTATTTTTTCCGTCTCTATAGCCGTTATCATGCTTTCGGAAAATAAGAAAGTGGAATGGGAAAAACGGAAACGGATGGCGGATAAGATGGCCCAGAGTACGGATCGTTCCAGTGAAATGCTGATGAGTATCGCTATTCAGTACCTGGATGCTGAATTTCTGCGTGAAAATTTTAACCGTTTTGGTGATCCGGATAGCGGTAAGAAATTACGGGACAGTATTATTGCCGACAATTACCGCGGATACCTGAACCGCTATGATACACGGTTGTATGTTTATGATGAACTCAACCGGCCATTATTCAATGATGATGCGACTACCTATGAATCCCTGAATACGATCCTGACCGTACAGTCAAAGGAAACGGATGTGGAGGGTCTGTATTATTATGGAACAGACCTGGACAAGTACAATTATATCACCCGTCGCGATATACAGGATACCAATAGTAACCGGATAGGTACTTTCTTTATTGTTTCAAACCCGAAAATCTACAGCAACGAAGCGCTCTTCCCTGAATTGTTCCGGCAGTTTAAGCAGGTGGATCCGGAGAACTCACCGACTTATGCGATCGGGGTTTACCACGGAGGCCGGCTGATTTCGCCACCGGGTAATTATTCGTTTCCGATCTGGTTAAAGCCGGAAGAATTGCCAAAAAGGGAGTTTGAACAAAGGGCCAACGGCGATTTCAATGAACTCTGGTATAAACCCGGTAATGAAAAGGTGGTGGTCATCGCCCGTAAAAAAGAAACATTTATACAGGCGATCACCTTATTTTCCTATATTTTTTGTTCGTTCCTTTTTATTGTGGCCGTGGTACAACTTTTGGGTTTTATTTTCAGGACCTGGCTGAACGGGATCAGCCTGCGGCGGATGATGCAGCTGACCATCCGTAAGCAGATCCACAGTACGTTTATTTTTATCAGTGTGTTTTCTTTTATCGTAATCTTTTTTGCCACAGTCTCCTCCTTTATCAGCCGGTATGAGCAGAACAATGGAGAGAAACTCAGCCGGACGATGAAGATCATGGTCAATGAAATGCAGAAGAAGATGGCGGATCATACTACGTTTGATGATGTGATCAAGATTTATGATTCCGTTTCGAATACCGGACTCCAGGGATTGGTGGATGAAGTATCGGATATACATGGGGTGGATGTAAATGTGTATGATCTTTCCGGAAACCTCCAGGTATCTTCCGAGGGCAATGTGTATAATAAAGGGGTACTCAGCAAAAAAATGGATCCGCTGGCGTATTATAACCTGGAGAAAATGCGGAAGGTATTATACCTGCAGAAAGAGAAAGTTGGGACATTTTCTTTTTACAGTATGTACAGCCCGGTAAGGGATGCGGATGGCCAGGCGTATGCCTATATCAATATACCCTATTTCACCTCCCAGCCGGAACTGGAAAAAGAGATATCCAACTTCCTGGTCACAATCATTAATCTGAATGCTTTTATTTTTCTGATTGCCGGACTACTTGCCGTATTTATTACTAACAGGATTACGGATTCCTTTTCGCTGATCAGCGATAAGATGAAGGAAGTGAACCTCGGCAAAATGAATGAGGCTATTAACTGGAACCGCAATGATGAGATCGGGGAACTGGTACAGGAGTACAATAAAATGGTGGCCAAACTGGGAGCCAGCGCGACCGCCCTGGCGAAGAGTGAGCGGGAGGGTGCCTGGCGGGAGATGGCCCGACAGGTGGCACATGAGATCAAGAATCCGTTGACACCGATGAAACTGAGTATTCAATACCTGCAAAAGGCCATCAATAATAACCAGGAGAATGTAAAAGAACTATCCGCCAATGTAGCGAATACACTGGTGGAACAGATTGATCACTTATCCAAGATCGCTGCTGATTTTTCACAGTTTGCTAATATTGGCAATGTCCAGACTTCCGTATTTGACCTGCACGAAGTGGTTTATTCACTGAAGGAACTTTTCGCCGCCAATGAAACAGTGAGTTTTGCCTGGAACCCGGTTAACGGTCCCGTTTTATTGCAGGCGGATAAAACACAAATGAATCGTTTATTCACGAATCTTTTCGCCAACGCGGTGGAAGCCTGCAGTGAAAAAGGGCATTGCCATATCATTGTGAATGAGAAACGAGAACAGGATAAGATCCTGATCAGTATACGAGACAATGGAGAAGGAATACCACCAGAGATGCAGGAAAGGATTTTTGTGCCGAATTTCACTACCAAATCATCTGGTACCGGTCTCGGTCTGGCCATGTGTAAAGGGATCGTGGAGCAGGCCAAGGGCCGTATCTGGTTTGAAACTGAAAAAGGGGCAGGAACTGTTTTCCATGTGGAATTGCCCACCCACACTTCGTAATTCTGCAGGACAAGCTGTACTATTACCTGAATTAATCAGCAAGATATTCACATTAGAATGGGGTAATTAACAAAGCAGGATGCATGGCATTTTTTTTGTTCCCTAAACGCAGCACCATATATCCTTTCGGGTTTCACCAACCCGGTTAAGACACTGATTATATGAAAGACTTCATTCGGTTACAGGTGAGTCCTAACCCGGCCCCTTTAAATGCAAGTATTACGGTATTATTTCCGATGGTTCCGGTTATTGCGGAATCGTACCAGATTACAGATGACGATGGTCACCTGATCCGGCGGGGGAAGATAACAGACCGTGACCGGGAATTATTTCTTAGTACCGGTGGTATGAGAGATGGGGTATATTGGCTGATAGTCGGAGAGAGCCGGGAAAGGTTTATTATTCTCTGAAACAATTCTCTTACGCTGAAATCCAAAGGAATGCCATTCCGGAGGATTTTAATAACCCTGAACAGCATTCCTCCTTCAGGAGGGTGCCTGGCCGGCTTTCTGCCCCTCATTTCTGCATACTTACCCGCCCTTATTGGCAGGGGTAAACCCTGATATTCTGAAAAAGCTCTGTAAAAGCTTCGGCCTTTCAGCATCGCTGCCTAAATTTATTTATCTTTATGGTTATTTACGGTCATATTAAGCTGAGGTTTTTTGATTAGCATGCCTGATTATAAAGAAAAATATGAAAGCCTCGTAAGGCTGGCTTCAGACGGGTGTATCATTTATGACCCCGGAGGGAAAATCATCGAATTTAATGAAGGCGCCTGCCGGCACCTCGGTTATACACCGGAAGAATTCAAGCAACTCGGACTTTTTGATTTATTTCTGGAGGAAGACCTCCGGAAAAGACCATTACGGTTTGACCTGATGAAAAACGGGGATACCGCCCTGGATTACCGGCGTATACGGAGAAAGAACGGGGAGGCTTACCTGATTGAACTGAACTCGCTGATGTTGCCGGATGGTAATATCATGGCGTTGGCTACCGATGTGACGGAGAATGCCAAGATCCGGAAGGAGTTAAGTATGAAGGAGCATGCCATTGCCAGCTCAATCAGCGGCATGGGCATTACCGATCTGGATGGACGGATCATTTATGTAAACAAAGCACTCTGCGATATGTGGGGAGCTTCCGGAGAAGCTGAACTGCTTGGACACTTTGTACAGGAAATGTTTGACAGCAATGATGTACCCGGACTCTTGCCGGGTTTACAGGAAAAAGCGATTGAATATGGGGAGTGTACTGGTATAAGGCTTAATAAGACGCGCTTCCCCGTTGCTTATTCGGCGAATGTTGTACCAGATAAAAACAACAATCCTGCTTATATTTTTGGTTCTTTCCTTGATCTTACAGAACAAAAGAGAACCCGTTATTTATCTGACAGTATCATCGACAACCTGCCTGTTGTTTTTTTCATGTATGATGTGCCAACCGGCAAGATCAACCGTTGGAATACCCGCATGGAGGAAATTATGGGCTATTCGCGTTCAGAGATGGTGGATCTGAAATATTACGAACTCGTCAGCGAGAAAGACCGGGAACTTGCCGCGGTCAAACTGGCGGAGACGGTACGGGAAGGTAAGGGTGAAGCAGAAATTTCATTGGTGGATAAACAGGGAAACTATCATCCTTTCTATTTTACCGGATTTTTGGTCAGGCTGGCGGATAAAGAGGTTGTGATAGCCAATGGGATTGACATTTCAGAACGGAAAATGGCTGAAGAAAAACTACTCCGTAAATATGATCAGTTACAACTCATTTCCAGTTTATCGGATGCTGTGAGCAAAGCCAATGAGCTGGAAGATATTTATAAATTGGCCCTTGGAGGCTTACTGACGACTATCCGGGCTGACCGTGCTTCTGTTTTGCAATTTGATGAAAATGGGATTATGCAGTTTAAAGCTGCACACGGCTTGTCTGAGAACTATCGTTTGCATGCTGCCGGTCATTCTCCATGGAGTGCAGACGCGGTGAATCCCACTCCCATATTTGTGTCTGATGTGAAGGAGGACCCGTCCCTGATTGGCCTGTTACCGGTAATTCAACATGAGAGAATTGCTGCCCTTGCATTTATACCCCTGGTTTATAAGAACAGGTTGCTGGGTAAATTCATGGTGTATTTTAACAGTATCCATTATTTTTCAGAAGAAGAATCACAGTTGCTGCAGACCATTGCCCGGGAAGTGGCATTTGCCATTGGTGAAAAGAGAAATGAAATAGCCCTTCGTACCAGCGAACAGCAATACCGTGAATTATCTGCCCATTTGCAGGATATACGGGAGGAAGAGCGATCAGCCATCGCCCGCGAAATACATGATGAATTAGGTCAGCAACTGACGGTGCTGAAAATAGATTATTCCTGGCTTGAATCCAGGCTTAACCTGGGGGATAATAAAATACTGACTGATAAATTTGCAGATATTTCCAACTTACTTGACCGCGCAGTCAAGACTGTACGGCGTATGTCGACCAGTCTGCGCCCCAGTATGCTGGATGACCTGGGACTGGTGGCTACCATAGATTGGTACCTGGCTGATTTTGGACGACGGGTTAATCTGAAAACCGAATTTCATCATGATGATGAAGAATATAATATGCCGGATAAGATGCGCACGGCTTTTTTCCGGATATTCCAGGAATCAGTAACCAATGTGATCCGTCATTCCGATGCCACAACGGTTATCGTGGAACTGAGCAGAATGGGCGATCATATCAGCTTACGGGTCATAGATAACGGGAAGGGGTTTGATACAACCACTGTTTCCGGTAAACGCACCCTTGGGTTGCTTGGCATGCGGGAACGTTCACTCCTTATAGGCGGTGAATGCCGTATTGAAAGTGTTCCGGGCAGAGGTACTACCGTCTCAGTTAGAGTTAATCCCAACTAAACGCCTGCTTTGCTTTAATGCCTGAAATTTTACCAGCCTAAGATATCCACCAGGCCTTTCAGGGCGAATATTACGCCCAGGGTGGTGAGGCCGTACATGGCCAGTTTGATATCCCCGCCACTATTATACAACAAAACAGTAAGCATACATCCCACCACAAGTAAGGCTATGCCGATTCCGCAACAGGCAAAACCCGTACTTCTTTTCCGGAGGAGCTTTAGTTGTTTCAGGTGATTAATGGCTTCCTGAAAAATAGTCTCAGGGCCCCCCTTTTCTTTTAGTTGAAGGGTGATCTGGTCCATATTGTACCCTTCTTTATGGAGGGTGCTGACCAGTTGAAGGAATTCATTGTTGGCAGAGGTGTTCATATTTTGGCAAGCTTTAGGTTTTAATTTACGGAATTCCCTGAAACTGCCAAAAAAAGGCCTTCCGGTCAGTCACAAGGTAAAACGGGCACTTTTTCATAAAGGGCATAGCTGGCCACACTATGCTGGTATCCCGCTTCTGCCAGCCAGTTCATAATATCATTACCCTGGTTTTTTCCGGATAAGGGAATTTTGATCAGTTTACCGGCGCCGTTTGTTTGTTCATAGGGACTCAGGTCGCTGGTAAATTCCAAAACAGTCAAACCTGATTTTAAAAGACCGAAAACCCTCGATAATGGTACCTGGAGGCTTTTATATCCCACCTTGATCTCTGTTGCGGATAATGAGTCGCTGTATAAATTCCCCAGGGAAGCGATGCGGATGGGGGAGGGAAATTTGGGAACTATATCATGCTGGTTTTCCACCCGCAGCGAGCGTGGAAATTTTGTATTGAAATCAGTGGCAAATCCTGCATTTCCGGCGGCAGGAGCTGCAAAAGTGATAATATTGATCTGATCAGTCCTTTTCCCTTTTTTTTGCCGGAAATCAGCCAGATAAGAGCCATAAACTGTAGCCAGATTGCCTCCCAGACTGTGTCCGGTAATCAAAAGAGGAGATCCGGTATCCAGTATGGAATCGAGTACCGGTAACAGAAGCCGGTGGTTTTTTAAATCGGTCATCGCGGCCAGGTTTTCCCATCCTGTATGGGCTCCCGAGGAAATAAGGGCCCCCAGGCTATCTGCGGCAAAGGGCCATTTTTCCTGGGTGGTGATATGGAGGTCCTGGTAAATCCAGTTTTGAAAGGCCGCCCAGCTGAAATTGATCAGTGAACCACGGATAGCCATGGCAAAATCACGCCCATTACCGGCTACAAAGGCGTGATTACCATTCGATTCCTTACCCTCCCATAGTAATGACCAGCCAGGTATATATGTCTGCAGGGTACTGTCAATATTAGTACAATACGCAACCTGAGAAAGCAGGCAGGCGGTATCTTCAGTAAGGCCGGACCTGTACAAAGGTTCAACAGGCTGATTTTCATTATTTTCTCCCTTTTTCTGCTCATAGGTAGAGCAGGCCGTACAAAGTAATAGTCCGATAAATAGTGAAAAAACAAATCTCATATTGAAGATTTAATACCTAAAAATAAGTCTATCTGTGATGCGGTGAAACGGTACAGTACCTTGTTTATGGGCATTTTTACGCATTCATGCACTTAAGGGGGATAAGTAATTACCTATAAAATGGAAGGTTTTTCCATTATTTGGACAATCTGGAAAGTTCTGGCACCGTAATTTGTTGAAAATCAGTTGCGTATTTTTTGGCATCGGAATGGTATTTATCCGGTATCCTAAAATCGTACTTTATGAAAAAATTTTACTCAATCATCTTCTTCGCCATCATCGCCTCTTCTGTTATTAATGCACAAAGCTTTCCCTGGAGCGGTCACACAAAAGGCAGCAAGTCTTCTGTACACACTCAGGGTAATATCAGCCGGACGTTTAATTTAACCGGTAATGGTACTGAGTCAAACTATCCTCAGTATAATAATCAGGGTGGCGGAAACCTGGCCACTTCAGTAAACTGGTCAAATAAAACCACTGCAGTGACTATGACCCTCACTTTTTCCAAGCCGCTGGTTGGTGTGACATTCCTCTTATTTGATGTGGATCAGAGTACAGGAAACTGGGATGATAAACTGACCATTTCTGCAAAAAACGAAACTGACAACACCGTTTATCCTACACTTACCGGGAATTCTTATTCCACAATTTCAGGTGAAAACCGTAACATTATCGAAGGGAATGATAATAATACCACTTATACCAATGCTCCCGCTCTTGCCAGTTTTGGCAGTGGTTATATCAAATCCGTAACGATTGTTTTCAGCGCCGGTTCTTCCAGCCCCAGTAATCCTAATTCACAGGTAGTTGGTATTGGTGGAGTTGTTTTTGAAAACGTATTACCGATTGACCTGATGTCATTCAAAGCGGATAAAAAGAACACGACCACTGAACTGAAATGGCAGACAGAGAATCAGGAAGGTTTCAGTCATTTTGAATTAGAGCGTTCTTCCAACGGTACAGCTGATTTTGATTCTATTGCAAGTATCCCGGCTACAACTGCCACTTCAGGTACCTATAGTTTTGTTGATGCCAATGCCGCCCGTCTTTCTCAAAAAGCTTACTACCGTCTTAAGATGGTGGATCAGGACGGTCAGTTTAAATACAGTGCAGTGGTGGTGGTAACTTTTGAAAATGCCGCTTCAATTATGGTGACCCCCAATCTGCTGAATGCCGGTGAAATGATCAGTGTGAATATTGCCGGAAACAATCAATCAAAATACGACGTGAAACTTTTTGATATGAGCGGTAAGATGATCAGTCAGCAGGCCGGTAACAGCCGCATGCAGATCGCAACCGCCGGTTTACGCAAAGGAATGTATATCGTGAGTGTAAGCAATCAGTTCGAAGCAAAATCTTTCCGGGTAATGGTTCAATAATATTAACTGAAGTACGATACAGGTTTTAGGAAACTGATTGTTGAATCAGGGCTGCCTCCGGAAGGGGGCAGTTTTTTTTGTTCAGATGTCTGATGTCGGTTGTCAGATGTCAGGGAACAGCCCCTTCTGAGGGGAGTCGGGAGTCGGGAGTCGGAAGTCGGAAGTCGGGAGTCAATACACCTCCTAAGGAGATTTAATCTTAGTAACCGGCTATTACTTGTTTTACGGAATGCCTTTTGTACTTCGTACTTCTTACCTCATACTTTCTATTAACATTTCTTTTATTCATTTCCGGCACACTGGCATCTGCTTTGGATATATACTGGTGACCGGACGAAAATAAATTGTACAGCGGTGGTCCGGCACTGGTGTACTGAATCTTAAAACTGAATAACATGAAAAAGATTTTTACCCTCGTCGCAGCTCTATTCCTGACTGTCGCCTTATTTGCCGCTGACCGCAGACCTGTTATTAAGTTGAATAATAACAATAATTATAAAGTGGTGATTGATGGCCGTACTTATTTCGGGGACGATATCAATATCCGCCCGGATTATTTTTTACGTGGAAAACACACGGTAAAAGTATATGAAATGAAAAGGGGCTTCTTTGGCCGGACCGAACGCCTGGTAAACGCGACTACCTTTTTTATGGACCGTGATGATGTCGTTATCCGTATTGACCGGAATGGCGGGATTATAGTCCGTGAAGAAAACAGGAACAAAAGAAATTACGGCTATGAAAAGAATAACCGGGATCGTTATGACAACGACCGCCCGAACCGCAGATTCTGATTATTTCAAGAACATTTTAAAAGCCATCTGAAACACAGGTGGCTTTTTTGTGGATTTGACCGGAAATAGAAGTACGGATGATGTAGAAAAAATTATAACTGTATACTAAGAGGTGAGGCCAGAATAAATTACAGTTTCTCACCTGATTCCGATAAAGTCATACCAACGTAAAAACGCCCGATTTTCAGCTTTCTGTGGATAAATTCTGACCCAAGTCTTTTCTATGGCTTTCCTGTGGCACAGTTTTGGCAAATCTGTAACCGTTGACCTTTAAACATTAAAACCAATGAATATTATGAAAAATGTGTTTGGCCGTTTTACACCGGTCTTTTTATTACTCGCAGGCTTATTACTTTTATTGTATTCCTGTCAGAAAGAAGCAAGATTGAACAGTGTGCCGGAAGGTAAATCCAGGTTGTCCGTATATCTGACGGATGGACCACTGGATTTTCAACATGTATGGGTGGATATACAACGGATCGAAGTGAAAATCGATACCTGTCGAAGAAGCGGGGATGATGATCATGATAACGGACCTGGCTGTGATGATGATCATGATTCCCTGACCGGTTCTTGTGATTATTGGGACACACTGTCCATCAATCCGGGTATTTATGATTTGTTGTCACTCCGCAATGGAGCAGACACCCTGCTAGCCAGCGGATTCCTGATCAATGGAAAAATTGAGCGGATTAAACTTACGTTGGGTACCAATAACAGTTTAATGGTGGATAGTGTAACCTATCCGGTCAGCCTTATTAATAATCAACAATACATTTTCGTGAATATAGGCCGTGATCATCTGGATTCGCTTTCGTCTAATAATTTCCAGCTTTACCTTGATTTTGACCTGGCTCGCTCCATCCGTTATATTAACGGTCAGTACTGGCTTCGTCCTTACCTGAAACCTTTCAGCCGTCATAGTTATGGGGAAATTGAAGGAAAAGTAAGGCCTGTCCGTTCGCATAGCCTGATCAAGGCCTTTAATGCGACTGATACAGCGTATGCACTGCCATGGAGTGAAGGAGAATTTAAGATTCGTGGTTTACGACCCGGAGTGTATAGTCTTTTTGTCGACGGGATAAACGGTTATCGTGATACGTTAATCACAAATATTCAGGTACAACGGGGAGAAGATACCGAACTGGGTGTGATTCAATTACGACAGTAAGATTGAAAAGCCAGCGGTAATAAAGCCGGGTCCCAGGACCCGGCTTTATTATTTTTAAAATGATGCTTGAAATATGCAATGATGGAAGATTCCTGTTCCTGGATTTATCAGCCAGGCTGTTTTAGCCTGCCGGATCAATCAATCCGAAGCTGATATTTGTCCAGCAGGGCAAATACAGCCGGGGCTGAGAAGCGGGCTTGTTTTAGTTTGTTTGTTTCCGGATCAATGGTAAAACTGACTGCGGTTCGCAGATCGGATTTTTCAAGCTGTGTCTTCTCAAATTTTGCGTCCCGCAGGTTGCAATGATCGAACAAGGCTTCGGTCAGG
>CAUJFR010000287.1 GCA_963169885.1 Bacteroidota bacterium | reverse complement strand
TGAAAAAACCAACGCGGACATGATTGTTTTTGCCGGAGTGCATTTCATGGCGGAAACAGCCAAGATCCTGAACCCGGGCAAGAAAGTCGTGATCCCGGATTTTAAAGCCGGCTGCTCCCTGAGTGACAGCTGCCCCCCGCCTCTTTTCAAAAAGTTCAAAGAGCAGCATCCCGATCATATCGTCGTGAGCTACATCAACTGCAGCGCGGGTATCAAGGCACTCAGTGATGTGATCGTAACCAGCAGTAATGCCCGGGTGATTGTGGAGAGTTTTCCGAAAGACCAGAAAATAATATTTGCACCGGATAAAAACCTGGGCGCCTATATCAACAAAGTCACCGGACGAAACATGCTTCTCTGGAATGGTGCCTGTATGGTCCATGAAATTTTCAGTCTGGAGAAAATTACCAAATTGAAAACCCGTCACCCGAAAGCAAAATTTATTGCCCATCCGGAATGTGAAGAACCAGTATTACGCCTTGCAGATTATATCGGCTCCACCACCGGCTTATTGAAGTATACAGAGACGGATGATGCCATGGAATATATCGTGGCAACAGAGACCGGTATTCTTCATCAGATGATGAAGGCTTCTCCCCATAAAACCTTTATTCCTGCTCCCCCCACGAATAATTGTGCCTGTAATGATTGTCCGCATATGAAACTGAATACCCTTGAGAAATTATATCTCTGTATGAAGTATGAATTGCCGGAAATCAACATGGATGAAGCACTACGGCTGGCCGCCCTGAAACCGATAAAAAGAATGCTGGAAATCAGCAGCCAGGCCGGACTCTGAGGAAAAATCCTGTTATGAAAAAACCATTCCTTTTACTTTTTTTATTCCTTTCACTGACTGCCACCGCCCAGCCGGTAAAGGACCTGATCGCTCAGGGTCAGCAATTACTGGGGGAAAAGAAGTTTACAGAAGCCATTGATATTTATAATAAAGCCTTTAATAAAGATTCCACCAATTATAATGTCTTTACCGGACGGGGTACCGCCTATTTTGAATTAAAGGATTTTCAGCTTAGTTATAATGATTTTTCAAGAGCCATTGCCCTGGAGCCGGATTCAGCCATTGCTTATCATTACCGCGCCAATCTCATGTATATACTGAATTATACAGATGAAGCTATTGCGGATAATACAAAAGCGATTGAGCGGACCACGGATGAGAAATTCCTGCTCGGTTGTTTTATCAACCGGGGTAGTGCTAAAGTACAAAAACGGGATTTCAAAGGAGCGTATGAAGATTTTCACCGGGCCTATAGTTATGATACCACCGATATATCGGTGCTGAATAACCTGGGTACTGTCCTGGATAAACTGGACCGCCAGGAGGAAGCAATCATGTATCTGAAAAAAGCGATTGACTTAGACAGCAGTTTTGTGGGTCCTTATGTTAATATCGGATTTCAATACAGCCAGCTGGGCAGGTATGAGGAAGCCCTGGTATACTTTAATAAAGCACTAGAACTGGAAAAAGAAGAACCCCTCACATTAAATAACCGGGGATTTACCCGTTTTAAACTCAATGATCTGTCCGGCGCCCTGGATGATATCAATAAATCCATCTTCTTTTTTGCCACCAATGCGTATGCATATAAGAACCGTGCCCTCGTATACCTGGCCCTTGATAAAAAAGAAGAAGCCTGCAGTGATCTGAAAAAAGCCAGGGAATTACAGTTTGAAAAACAGTATGGATCAGAAGTAAATGAATTACTGAAAAAGCACTGTCAGTAGGCTCAGGGTTGAATTTCTGAAAGCATGATTGAGGAACAGACCGATTCCCGTTTACCCGGATTCAGAAACTGCATATCCAGCTTTGTGATCTCATAATCTTTTATGGTAATCGTATTCATCAGTACTAATCCGCTTTCCCTGATCGAAACAGTATCTTTCGGGTAATAGACCAGCCATATTTTTCCCCCCTTTTTTTCTTCGCCTTCCCGGTATTCCCTGCGTATGGTCTTTGTATAAAAGTC
Source organism: Bacteroidota bacterium (assembly GCA_963169885.1). GTDB lineage: Bacteria > Bacteroidota > Bacteroidia > Chitinophagales > Chitinophagaceae > JJ008. The sequence goes on along the minus strand of CAUJFR010000287.1, from coordinate 1,353 downwards.
AAAAGAAGCACTATTACTCCCCGGCCAGAACAAAATGTTCTGAGTTTCTACTTTCCCGTTTATTTCAGCCGCCAGTCGGTTGCCCCCCTGGTAATTCAGCAACTGCGGATAAAAATTGGTGTTCAGCAAAAAGAAAGATAAAACAACGGCTGCCACTGAAAGACTGACCGCTTTTGCCAATGTATGCATGAGACTGCTGCGGATAAAATGAATATAAATACTTAACAAGAGGATAACCCCCGTAAGGATCCAGTAACTATTAACCTGGAAAGCCCCGAAATTAAGGATCGCGACTGCCAGCATCATCAATAAGGTCAGTATCAGTTGTAAGCGGAAAAAGCGTTTCATCAATACGGACTGACCGGCAGAACGTACCAGAAAACCGGCAGTAAAAACAGCCGCAAAAGGAAAGCAACTGTTCAGGTAATGCGGAAGTTTAAAACCGGAGAAACTCACCAGCAGCAAAAAGAATATAAAAACAAGAATGGTGGCTGATCCAGAAATTTGCTTTTTCAGGTTGAGTAACCCATTGTATAAGGCAATATAAGCGAGAAAGGACCAGGGAGCAAACACCCATAGAAAAGTATGTATAAAAAAGAAATAATCCTGCTTCAGCGTATCCCCCATTCCCCCGGAAAACCGCTCGGTGCTCTGGTTAAATAAAATAAAGCGGATACCATCAATATGATCTTTTCCACGGATTATTTTTTCCGGGTGCAGATTAAACTGCAGGTAATAACAATACAGGACGGGACTGATAAAAACAAAAAACAGCAGGAGAAGCAGCCACCATTTCAGACCGAGGACAGACAAAAACTCCCGGCGTGACCACGCAAGTATAATTACAAATAAGCCGGGCAGCAACACCCCGATAGCACCCTTGGTGGAAAAAGCCAGGGCCAGTCCTAATGCCGCACCCACCACATTGATCCATTTTTTAAACAACAGCAGATCGGTTAATTGCCAGGCAGCAACAGCAATCATCGCAGTGAGGATTGCATCCATCCTGACATCATTGGTGGCCAGGATATAGGAAACAGCCGAAGCTATGATCAGGGCCGCAAGCCTCCCGGTTTCTGCATTGTATAAGGATTTTGCCAGCCGGTATACAGCATATACCCCAAGTATAGTGAGAAGAAAAGAGGGTAGTTTATAAGCAAAGCCCGTTACCCCAAACAGTTCATAACTCAAGGCCGCCAGCCAGAAATGCAGGTGTGGTTTGTCCAGGTAATCAGTACCATTATCAATCAGGTTCACATAATCGACGGTGAGGTACATGTGCAGGGCAATATTGGCATGATGGGCGGAATCATTATCCATCAGCGGGACAAAGAGCCCGCCTGTACAGACCAG
>CAUJFR010000286.1 GCA_963169885.1 Bacteroidota bacterium | reverse complement strand
AGGAGTCGGGAGTTGGGAGTCGGGAGTCGGGAGTCAACAGCCCTTTCTAAGAGGGTTTAGTTGGAGAATGTTTCTATAAATTAGACTTGCGTATATTTTTTCAAATTAACCACCTGTCATGCCGAAAGAAACAATGACGTATAGCAACAAAGACATTACCGTTACCTGGAAACCGGGTAGTTGTATTCATTCCAAATTGTGCTGGCAGGGGCTGATTGCTGTATTTAATCCTAAGGAAAGACCCTGGATCAAAATGGATGGAGCTGCAACGGAACAGATTATTGAGCAGATAAAAAAATGTCCGAGCGGCGCCCTGAGTTACAAAATGAATGATGCGGAATTAGATAAAAATGATGCTGGAATAACCGGTACAGTCCCGGAAGGTCTAAAAATCGAAGTAGCACCCAATGGTCCCTACCTGGTAAAAACAGCCTGTACTATAGTACATCATGACGGACGCGAAGAAACCCGTGAAGGTACTGTTGCCCTCTGCCGCTGTGGGCATTCCTCCAACAAACCCTTTTGCGACGGTCAGCACCGCAAAGTGGGGTTTAAGGATTAGCAGTCTCTCCCGGAAGTCATATATTAAGATTGGGTTTACAGATTTGCGTAAAGTGGATAGCAAATATCCTAAAACCGCTAATTGCTGTTTTCTTAAGATTCATCTTACTTAGTAGGTGTATTGTCCGAGGCTTCGGACTCCCGACTCCCGACTACTAACTCCCGACTTCCATATCTGTAAATGTCCCAAACCTCCGGACCTCAGGTATATCTTCTAAGATCACCACCTACTGTCCCTGTGCCAGCGAATAAGCCTTCTTATCGCCCCAGCTGTTCAGTAATTCAAAAGAACAGATCTTGAAATTACCGCTCATGCTGACATAGAGTCCGATTACGTCTTGCTGGTTCAGCGGTTCGTTGTCGATACTTTCAAAGCGGACATTGTATTGGTTCACCAGATTCGTGTATACGGAACCGGTAGGCCATACCTGGGTGCCCCGGTTGCTGATACTGACCAGGTTGAATTTGACACCGGCGTGGCGTTTACATTTTTCGGCTATTTCAAGTGGTTGCTGGCTGCTTTCAATAAATAAGTCGACCCCGGAAATCACTTCGTCTTCTGCTTCCTTGGAAATCATCATAGAGTTGATTTCCAGTTTGAGTGGGGTGGGGGTGCCGGGTTCATTCGGAATGATCTCCCGTCCGCCTACCTCTGGTGTTTTGCCAAAATTGCCAATGATGGCATCAGCAAACTGGGTGGTATTGACGGATGGAATATTTTTATCCCCGAAATCACCGGTATGGATACCGTTTTCAAGGGTATATAAGAGTGCATTTTCAATGATTGCTGCGTTTTCTGTAAGTCCGACATGACGAAGCATGGCCAAACCACTCAGCAGGAGGGCGGTGGGGTTGGCAATATTTTTTCCGGCGATGTCCGGAGCCGTGCCATGTACCGCTTCAAAAATGGCAATATGGTCACCAATATTGGCGGAAGGAGCGAAACCCAGTCCGCCAACCAGTCCGGCACAGAGATCAGAAACAATATCACCTTGTAAGTTCGTCAATACCACCACATCAAAATTATCCGGGCGGGTCACCAGTTTCATACAAAGGTCATCAACAATAATATCATCGGATTTCAGATCGGGATACTCTTTGGCTACTTCATAAAAACATTCAAGGAAGAGGCCGTCCGTAATCTTCATAATATTGGCCTTATGTCCGCAGGTGATCCGGCGGGCTTTTTTCTGGCGGGCCATTTCAAACGCATAGCGGATTACCTGCATGCTGCCCGGACGGGTAATAAAGCGGCGGCTGAGGGCCACATCATGGGTCAGCATATGTTCAATGCCTCCGTAAGTGTCTTCAATATTTTCACGGACAACAGTGATATCGATGGGAATACCGGCATTACTGAAAACAGTATCCACACCATGCAGGGTCCGGAAATCCCTTTTATTCGCAAAAGTGTTCCAGGTCTTGCGGGCTGTTACATTGATACTTTTTACCCCTTTTCCTTTGGGGGTTTCCATCGGGCCTTTAAAAAGCAGACCCAGGGATTCGATACTTTGTTTGGCTTCGGGAGTCATTCCGTTGTTAAATCCCTTGTCAAATACCCATTTTCCCATATCTACGTATTCATACTCGAGGGGTACTTTGTTGGCATTGAATATCTTAAGTACGGCTTCCATGATTTCAGGGCCGATTCCGTCTCCTTTGGCTACTGCTATTTTCATGACAATTCTTTTTATTCGGTGGGGCAAAAATAAGGGCTTGCGGTAAAAACAACGTGAAAGATCTTCCGGGGTTCACGGTCTGCCGCAATTTCTTTATTTTTACTTCATGACAAGTATGATCTCTGAGGGCGTACAAGTAAGCGTTGAAACATTTTATCAGTCTGATTACAGCAATCCGTTGCAGTCTGAGTATATGTTTGCTTACCGCATTACCCTGGAGAATCATAATGCTTTTCCTGTAAAACTTCTCCGCCGGCATTGGTTTATATTCGATAGTAACGGCACACACCGGGAAGTAGAGGGGGAGGGCGTTGTTGGCGTACAACCAACCCTGCAGCCCGGCGAAAATTACCAGTATGTAAGCGGCTGTAACCTGCGCACCGAAATGGGCAAAATGTACGGCACGTACCAGATGGAGAACCTGCTCAGCCGCGCCATGTTTGATGTGCGTATTCCTTCTTTTGAAATGATCGTTCCCTTTAAAGGCAATTGATTTTATTTCGGTTTGTATTTGGCCTGTTCGACAATAACGGAAGGTGCCGTCCGCATAATTTCAGTAATTGATAACCCCTCGTTTTTGCTTACAAATTTTTTCACGATCTGCCAGCCAATCCATTGGCCAAGATTGCCCGGGGAATATTCCTGGGGCATTCCTTGTGTAAAGGGCGCTTCCCCGATATAAACCTGTAAAGTTGCGGGACTGAGTGAATGGAGGTTTTCATTCTTTACAATATGCGACCAGATACCGCCCTCATTGGCCTTGCACCAGTCCAGTTGTTGTTGGGTATAACCGGTCTTCAGCGAATCTGGAGTATCAGGAAGAAACTTATCCAGCACATACCATTGCTTTCCTTTTTCAATCATTTGCTCGATCAGGGGTTTGCCGGCACTGCGGTCGGGAAAAATTTCCTCGGCCACCGACTTCATACAATTGGTGACCATATATTCCGGTGAAAAGCGGCGGGAAATATAGATCGGGAACATTTCCTGAAATACAGGCGCCTGGTATTCAGCAAAGTCGTTGCCGGCATATTGCTGCAATCCAAAGGCAAAGCCTGCATTGGTATTAGCCACCCCGGGTGCATCAAATGGACCGGTGAAAAGGATGGCATTACTGGTCTTGTAGTCCGGAAAATAGTGTTTTACATACCGGAAAGCCTGCTCCAGTTCTTGCTGAAACGAATTGGTGTTTTTATATTTTTTATCCAGCATTTGCTGAATCGGTGCATATCCGCGGATAAATTCACGGGTGACCACCAGGGTTTGCTGATTGGTATCCGACCCGCTGACCCCGAGAATTTGCTGCATAAAGTCGATATAGAAATCCGGGTGTTTTTGCTGTAACTGACGGAGTCCGCCGGGAATATCATTGGTATCGATCCGGAAGAAATCCTGGTCAAAGCGGATCACAGGAATACTGACGGAGATGCCGGATACATCCGGGGCGTTGGATTTGTCTTTACAGGCATAAAGAAATGACAGCAACAGCAGGAAAAAAAGTGATTTTTTCATAGTGACTCAAAACGTCAGGTGAGTAAAAATGTTGTGACACGAATGTAGCTACAAAAACATTCACATAAATTTGTACAATGAAAATAGCCCTTGCGCAGCAAAATTATCATATCGGTAATTTCGAAGCCAATACACAGAAAATCATTGCCGGTACCCGTCAGGCCAAAGCCATGGGGGCTGAACTGGTGCTGTTTTCCGAATTGTGTGTTTGCGGATATCCGCCGCGGGACTTCCTGGAATTTGCAGATTTTATTGCCAAATGCAATGAATCGATAGACCGCATCCGGGAAGAAGCCGATACGATCGGGGTACTGATCGGGGCCCCTGACCGCAATCCGGCCCGGGAAGGGAAAGACCTTTTTAACGCCGCCTACCTGTTATATGAAAAGGAAATAAAAGGAGTGGCGCATAAGACCTGTCTCCCCAATTATGATGTGTTTGATGAGTACCGCTATTTTGAGCCGGCTTATGGCTGGAGTGTCATACCCTTCAAAGGAAAAAAACTGGCTGTAACTATATGTGAGGATATCTGGAACCTGGGGGATAATCCGCTTTATCGCAACTGTCCGATGGATGAGCTGATGAAGGAGAAGCCGGATATTATGCTGAACCTGTCCGCTTCTCCATTTGATTATACGCATGTGGAAGACCGCAAAGCGATTGTAAAACTCAATACGTCCAAGTATAAGCTGCCGATGTTGTACTGTAATTGCGTGGGTAGTCAGACAGAAATTGTATTTGATGGCGGATCACTGGTGATGGACAAGCATTCCAACCTGGTGAAGCAACTGCCGCTGTTTGAAGAAGCGATCGAACTGGTGGAATGGAAAGAGGACGGGACTTTTGATCTTCCTGTCATGGTTCCTGCCGCAGCGTTACCGGATGCAGAGTTTAATCCGGCCGAATTGGATTACAACTTATGTACCGCTGAAATTTACCAGGCCATATTGGCCGGGATCCGGGATTATTTTACCAAAATGGGCTTTACTAAAGCCATCCTGGGCAGCAGCGGAGGAATTGATAGTGCGGTAACGCTGGCCATTGCCTGTGATGCCCTGGGCAAAGACAATGTAAGGGCCGTGCTGATGCCATCCCAGTACTCAACCGGACATAGTGTGAGTGATGCGGAGCAATTGAGTAAGAACCTGGGTAATCCATATGATATCCTACCGATTAAAAACATTTACGACAGTTTCCTGACTGAGTTGAAGCCCATTTTCGGGGACCTCCCCTTTAGTCTCGCGGAGGAAAATATACAAAGCCGTTCGAGGGGCAATCTGCTGATGGCCATTGCCAATAAGTTCGGATATATTTTACTGAACACGTCCAATAAAAGTGAACTGGCCACCGGCTACGGAACGCTTTATGGCGATATGGCCGGCGGACTGGGTGTATTGGGTGATTGCTATAAAATGCAGGTCTATGCCCTGGCCCGTTACATCAACCGGGAGAAAGAGATCATTCCGGAGAATATTATTACCAAAGCTCCATCTGCGGAGCTGCGTCCCGGACAAAAAGATTCGGATTCCCTGCCGGATTATGCGGTACTTGACCAGATCCTGTATCAGTATATTGAAAGAAGACAGGGACCCAATGAGATCAAAGCGCTTGGATTTGATGCGGCACTGACCGACCGCGTGCTGCGCATGGTCAATATTAATGAGTATAAGCGCAACCAGTTCTGCCCTATCATCCGTGTATCCCCCAAAGCATTCGGGGTGGGAAGACGGGTGCCGATCGTAGGCAAATATCTTTCCTGATTAGTGAATATAAGTGGCGGAAACCGGAATGGCCGAACTGGATGGTGGTATTACCACATCTTGTGTAATGGTCAGACTGGTTTCGGTAAGTGCTGTAATGGTAAACAGTCCAGAACCGGACGGGTAAATACCTGAAGACATCTGGAGTTGGGTTTCGCTGGTCTGGAAACTCCAGGTGAAACTGCCCGCAGTGGTCGGCGAGCAAACAATGGTTCCTTCAGTGATCGTACCGGTATTGCTGCTGGTAAACGTGATCACATCATCCTTGATACAGGCAATGGCTGCATTATTCGTGATATCGGTACCTGAAGCCGAGGCCGTGCTGAATTTCCAGCTGGCCTGCGTCAGGAGTGTTGTTTTTGTTTTTGGGGCTGATTTTTCTTTCTCGCAACCGGTTCCGGCTGTCAGGAATGTTACCGCGATGAGGAGCAGGGTGAAATACTGTTTTTGCATATCGTTGGATTTAATGAACAAAATAGGCAGATTTTTCTTACCGTCTAACGGTTTTTTACCTGATTTAGTACCGTATTTTCAACCATTTACAATAACGGCAAATTATTTGCATAGTTCCAATTCGTAATTTGTGGAACTATCAGACTTGTCAGTTCTTTGTACAAATAGTCTGCCATCATCGTATTTAAACAGTAACTATGTTAAAAACCGCCGAAGACATCCGCCTGCTGAATGAAAAAATCAGCCATGCCGGCCAGTTTACCGACACATTAAGAAAAGAAATAGGTCATGTGATCATTGGGCAGTCCCATATGCTTGATCGTCTGCTGATCGGGCTGTTGAGCAATGGCCACGTATTACTGGAAGGGGTACCCGGACTGGCCAAGACCCTGACCATCAAGTCGCTGGCTCAGGCCATACATGCCCGGTTCAGCCGCATACAGTTTACACCCGACCTGTTGCCAGCCGACGTGATTGGCACCATGATTTATAATCAGCAACGAAATGAGTTTGTGGTACGCAAGGGCCCCATCTTTGCAAATTTTATCCTGGCAGATGAGATCAACCGCGCACCGGCCAAGGTACAGAGCGCCCTGCTGGAGGCGATGCAAGAACGCCAGGTCACTATTGGTGACTCAACCTACAAGCTTGATGAGCCTTTCCTTGTACTCGCCACACAAAACCCGCTGGAGCAGGAAGGAACCTACCCGCTGCCCGAAGCCCAGGTGGATCGCTTTATCATGAAAGTAATCGTGGATTATCCGAAGATGAATGAAGAACAGCAGATCCTGCGTCAGAGTATCCAGGGAACGTTCCCGGCCGTGAAACAGGTGGTATCCGTACAGGAAGTTACGAATGCCCGTGACCTTTCCCGCGAGATTTATATGGATGAAAAAATTGAAAAATATATTCTCGATATTGTTTTTGCCACCCGTCGTCCCGAAGACTACAAACTGGAAAAACTGAAACCCCTGATCTCTTACGGCGCTTCCCCGCGGGGCAGTATCAATCTGGGACTGGCCTCAAAAGCGCAGGCCTTTCTCAACAAACGCGGCTTTGTGATCCCCGAAGATGTTCGCAGTATCTGTAAAGACGTACTTCGTCACCGGATCGGACTTACGTACGAAGCGGAAGCCGAGAATGTGAAGGTGGAGGAGGTGATTGAGGAGGTACTTAGGATGATTAATGTTCCGTGATGACCTAAGGAAGCTGTTAGTTGTTAGGTGTTGGGATATTTACTAAAAGAACTTGGAGATATGGGTGAATATAGAACATACAGAGATCTGGATGTTTGGAAAAAGGCGAGAAGTCTGGTTAAGGAAGTGTACCTGGTGACAAGAAGCTTTCCGAAAGATGAAATGTACGGTTTGATGTCACAGATGAGAAGATATGCGGTTTCTATTCCATCAAATATTGCTGAAGGATATGGAAGGCAATTCAAAAAAGAAACCGTCCAGTTCCTTCATATAGCCCGAGGTTCGCTTTTTGAATTGGAAACCCAATTGTTTATAGCTTCTGATCTAAGTTACATAGATGAAGAATGTTTAGAAAAATTGTTGATGCAACTGGATGACTGTAAGAAACTTTTAAATGGATTAATTAAATACTTTGAAAATAAAGAAAGTTTAAAGTAGTAGTTCTAAGAAAACTCCTAACAGCTAACAGCGAACACCTAACACCTGACCAAGGAATGCTTACGACATCAGAGATAATCAAAAAAGTCCGCGCTTTAGAAATAAAGAGCAAAAAAATCACCACCGATCTTTTTACGGGGGAGTATCATAGTGCTTTCAAGGGAAAGGGGATGTCGTTTAAGGAAGTGCGGGAATATTCGGCAGGGGATGATATCCGGTTTATAGACTGGAATGTATCGGCGCGGTTCGGGCACCCGTTCAGTAAAGTGTTTGAGGAGGAAAGGGAACTGACAGTAATGCTGCTGGTGGATATCAGTAATAGTGGGTTATTTGGAACAGCGCATGCCAGGAAGCGGGATATTATCACCGAGATCGGGGCGGTGCTGAGTTTTTCGGCGGTGAACAATGCGGATAAGGTGGGGGTGATTTTTTACAGTGATGTGGTGGAAGCCTATATTCCGCCCAAGAAAGGAAGGCAACATGCTTTGTATATTGTACGGGAACTGCTGAGTATGGAACCCAAAGGGAAAGGCACGGCGGTGAGCAAGGCCCTTCGCTATTTTACAAACTCCACTAAGCAGAAAAGTATTGCCTTTGTGCTGAGTGATTTTATTGATGCCGGGTATGAGGATGCGCTTCGGATTGCCGGGAAAAAGCATGATGTGATCGGGATTAAGTTGTACGATCCGATGGATATGAAACTGCCGGATGCCGGGCTGCTGCAGGTGGAAGATGCGGAGTCGGGTAAGACACAGTGGGTGGACAGCAGCAATGCCTTTGTGCGTTATCAATATGAACAGGAATTTTTCCGGGTCACCGCCTATGCCACCCAGGTTTTTAAGAAAGCGGGTTGTGATCTGTTGCATGTAAAGAGCGGGGAGGAATATGTAAAAGTGCTGCAACGTTTTTTCCTCAGCCGTAACCGATGATACAATGAATGACGAACCCATGATTCTCCGGAATATATTTTTCAGTTTTCTGCTGTTGATCACTGGTCTGACTGCCGGTGCCCAATCCGCTGCCTCTGTAAAAGCAGGGGTGGAGAAGAACCGGCTCCTGATCGGCGAACAGGTGCCACTCACGATTGAAGTACAGATTCCCGAGAACGAACCTATCCGTTTTGTGACCATCGATTCGATTGCCCATTTTGAATGGGTAGGCAAACCGGTGATGGATACAATTGGCAATGGGGATGGCACATTGCTCCGGGGTGTTTACCAGCTTACCAGTTTTGACTCCGGTCATTGGGTCATACCACCGTTTGAATTATCCGGCGGACTAAAGACCGATTCCATTCCGATGGATGTTGTATTCTCTGATTTTGACTCCAAGGCACCGTATCATGATATCAGGGATATACTGGAAGCCGATCCGGAAAAAAAGAAAAAAGAATGGTGGTGGTATGCGGCTGCCGGCGGGTTATTGCTGATCCTTATCCTGGTGCTCATTTTCCGGAAGAGGAAACCGGTGATAACGGACGTGAAAGCCGACCCGGTTATTTCCCCCCTGGATGAGGCGTTGGAAGGGTTACGGAAACTTAAGACGGCTAATGCGGAGACCAAGTTGTTTCATACCCGGCTGGCGGATATTTTCCGGATGTATGTGTATCGGAAAAAAGGACTGCTATCCTTGCAGAAGACCACGGATGACCTGGTGTTGCAGCTAAGGGAACTGGGGTTAAGTAAAGAGGAGTTTGATGAACTGGCCCAGGCTTTACGGCTGGGGGATTTTGTAAAATTTGCCCGGTTTATTCCATCAGCAACAGATAATGATAAAGCATTTGAAACAATAAAGATGTCGATAGAAAAGATTGAACAACTGAACTGATGATTTACGAGTGGATCAGACATATGGATTTTGGTTTTCCTGAGTCGTTTGGCCTTTTCGCCTTACTGCCGATCATGATATGGTGGTATATGACTAATAATAACAGGGATCAGGCGCGAATAAAAGTATCCACGGTTCGTT